>JAUSBS010000065.1 GCA_030651905.1 Coriobacteriia bacterium | reverse complement strand
TCACCAGGCCCGTAGCCTCAAGTCGCAGTTCAAGTCCGCGGACCGCCTGGGAGCCCGCTTCGTGGTCGTGGTCGGCCCCGACGAGATCGCGACCGGGCAAGTCACCGTTCGCGACATGACGGCGGGTACCGAGTCACGCGTCGAGATCAGGGACCTGGACACGACCATCATCGACCGTCTTCGCGGCTGACGCTTCAGCGATCGGCCGCCTCGCGAGAGGCCAGAAACCTATGTTCGACGCCCGCTACTCCACCCGGACCCATGTCTCCGGTGCTCTGCGCCCGGAGAACGTCGGAGCCACCGTCGTGTTGGCCGGCTGGATCCACCGCAGGCGTGACCACGGGGGGCTCGTCTTCATCGACCTGCGCGATCGCTCCGGCATCGTGCAGTGCGTCTTCGATCCGGAGACCGCTGGTGAGGCGTTCGTCACGGCTGAGCGGGTCCGCCCCGAGTGGGTCGTGAGCCTCGTCGGCGTCGTACGGGCACGTCCCGAGGGCACCGTGAACGATCACATGCCGACGGGTGCGATCGAGGTGGTCGTCAGCGAGGCGACGGTCCTCAACGAGGCGCTCACTCCTCCGTTCGAGATAGACGCCGGCATCGAGACGGACGAGATCACCCGGCTCAAGTACCGCTACATAGACATCAGGCGTCCGGAGGTCCTGGCCGCGATGGTCCTGCGGGACCGCGTCACCCAGCGCTTCCGCAAGAGCCTGGAGCATCGCGGCTTCATCGAGGTCGAGACTCCCATCCTGGGCAAGTCGACGCCGGAGGGCGCTCGCGACTTCCTCGTCCCGTCCCGCATGAGTCCGGGCGAGTTCTATGCGCTCCCTCAGTCGCCGCAGCTTTACAAGCAACTGCTCATGGTCGCGGGCGTCGAGCGGTACTACCAGATCGCGCGGTGCTTCCGGGACGAAGACCTCCGTGCCGATCGGCAGCCGGAGTTCACGCAAGTCGACATCGAGATGTCCTTCATCCGTCAGGACGACATCCTGACGATGATGGAGGAGGTCATGCACGAGGTCATGCAGGAGGCCGGCCATAGCCTGCCGGTGCCGTTGCCGCGTATCACGTGGGCCGCGGCCATGGACAGGTTCGGCTCCGATCGGCCCGACACGCGGTTCGGAATGGAGCTCGTGTGCCTGTCGGACGTGTTCGCCTCCTCCGGGTTCAAGGTCTTCTCCGGCGCGCTCGCGTCCGGGGGGCGCGTGAAGGGCCTGTGCGCAAAGGGTGCCGGTGACTGGCCGCGCTCACGAATGGACGCCCTGAACCAGCTCGCCCTCGACAACGGTGCGAAGGGACTCGCATGGGTCGCGTTCACCTCTGCGGGTGAAGTCAAGGGCCCGGTGGCGAAGTTCTTCAGCGAGGACGAGGTGGCGGGTATGAAGGCCGCCCTCGACGCCGGCCCGGGTGATCTCGTCTGCATGGTGGCCGACACACACGCTCTCGCGAACGAGGTCCTCGGAACAATCAGGCTGCGTCTGGCTGACGAACTCGACGTACCACGGGTCGGCTTCTCGACTCTGTGGGTCGTCGACTTCCCGCTGCTCAAGTGGGATGCCGATGAGGCGCGTTGGACGGCGAACCACCATCCGTTCACCCGTCCCTTCGATGAGCACGCGGCCACCATGGAGACCGATCCGGGCGCCGTCTTGTCGTACAGCTACGACCTCGTGATGAACGGTCTTGAGATCGGCGGGGGGACATTGCGCATCCATGACCCGAAGGTCCAGGCCCGTGTCTTGGCACTGCTCGGCATGCGTGAGGAGGAGGCGAGCGAGCAGTTCGGCTTCCTTCTTGATGCTCTGGCGCACGGCGCACCGCCCCACGGCGGGATCGCGCTCGGCCTCGACAGGCTCGTGATGCTCCTCGCGGGCGCGCCGTCGATCCGGGACGTGATCGCCTTCCCGAAGACGTCCTCGGGCGGGTGTCCGCTCACGGGCGCGCCCGCGAGCGTCTCGGCGCGCCAACTCCACGAAGTGCGGCTGAAGGCGGAGTAGACCGGGAGCGACACCTCGCGCCCACCCATGCTCCACTCGGCGGCCGCGTTGTGCGCACCGCGGGCGCGCGCTACCATAGCCGAAGAGACTCTGCCTTGTCCGTGGCTCCGGCTTCAACGGTCGAACCAACATTTCGCTCCAGGGAGTCCTATATCAGCCCGGTCGAACGGTATCCTTCATCGTTGAGGAAGCGCGAAGCCGGGGTGCGGACACCCACCTGCTGAGGCAGGTTCACCAGCCGGGGCCACGGACAAAGCAGAGTCGGCAACATGCCGGAGCACGTTGGAGGGTGGAGCATGCGCAGAGTAGTCGCAGCACTCGTGCTGGTCGCAGTCGCCGCGTCGCTCGCGGCCTGTGGTGGGGGAGATACGGCGGCCACGCCCACGGACACCGCCGAGCCCACGCCACCGCCCGCGGTAGTCGCCGCTCCGTCGACGAACGCATCGGACACGAAGTCGCCGAACGAGGTCGTGGCCAACGAGCAGTTCCCGACGGACAAGACCCAGGTCCCGCAAGCCATCCTCGACCGCCTCACGGCCAAGCAGCCGATGCTCCTCTTCTTCTACGATTCCACGCAGATCATCACCAGCCGTCAGCGTGAGGAAGTCGATGCGGTCGTCGACAAGTACCGCGGACTGATCGACCTGGTCGTCTACGACATCGAGGCCGGCATCGGAGCCCCCGAGGCGACGAGCGATCCGGAGGCGCAGAAGGCCTTCAGCATGGCGGGCCTGCTCGGGATCAAGCACACGCCCTACACCTTGTTCGTCGATCGCGCTGGTCGGGTCACGGGACGCTTCACCGGCTTCGCCGACCGCGTGCTCCTCGAGCGCGAGGTGCTGCGCGCGACCGAGTGAGTGGTCGCGAGGTCTCCCGGTTGGATCTCTTCTCCGACGCCGCTGACGAGGCGCTGAAGCGCCTCTCACCGCTCGCCGCGCGCATGCGGCCTCGCGATCTCGACGAGTTCATCGGCCAGGCACACGCCGTAGGGCCCGGTACCGCGCTGCGCCGCGCCATCGAGCACGACGAGCTGACCTCGCTCATCCTGTACGGCCCGGCCGGCTGCGGGAAGACCAGTCTGGCTCGCGTCATAGCCAACGCGACGAAGGCCGCTTTCGACGAGGTCTCGGCGGTCACGTCGGGCGTCGCCGATCTCCGTCGGGCGATGGACGCCGCGAAGCAGCGCCTCGCGTTCTCGGGCCAGCGCACGATCCTCTTCATAGACGAGATCCACCGGTTCAGCAAGTCGCAGCAGGATGCGCTGCTCCACGCGGTAGAGGACCGGCTCGTAGTGCTGATCGGAGCGACCACCGAGAACCCGCTGTTCGAGGTGAACGCGCCACTGATCAGCCGATCCCGCGTCGTCGAGATGTTCCCTCTCGCCGATGAGGATGTCCGGGAGATAGTGACCCGTGCTCTGACGGATCCCGAGCGGGGACTCGGGGGACGGTGGACGCTGACCGCAGACGCCGCGGAGGCACTCGTCGTCTCGGCCGGAGGGGACGCACGCGTCGCGCTGAACGGACTCGAGGAGCTCGCAGCCGCGACGGCACCCGGTAGCGTGATCGACCGCTCCGCGCTCGAGCAGGCGGGTTCGACCCGTCTTCTGTCCTACGACAAGGACGGCGATGTCCACTTCGACGTCGCGTCGGCTTTCATCAAGTCGATGCGCGGCAGCGATCCGGACGCGGCCGTCTACTGGCTCGCGCGTATGGTGCATGGAGGCGAAGACCCTCGCTTCATCGCGAGAAGGGTGCTCATCTTCGCGTCGGAGGATGTGGGTAATGCGGATCCGCAGGCGCTGCTGATTGCGCACGCGGCATTCAAGGCCGCGGAGTCGGTCGGATGGCCCGAGTGCCGCATCAACCTCTCGCAGGCGGTCATCTATATGGCGCTCGCTCCGAAGAGCAACGCAGCGATAACGGCCGTCGACGCCGCGCTCGAGGAGATCCGAACGGGTCCGGCCCGCCGGGTCCCTGATCACCTGCGCGATCGACACCGCCCGGGCTCGGAGAAGTACGGTCGCTACCTCTACCCACACTCCTATCCCGGAGGATGGGTCGAGCAGCGCTATCTGCCTGACGGGCTCGACCGTGGACGGTTCTACCGTGCGGGGCAGCGAGGGTGGGAAGCAGCGCGAGAGCGAGAGCGGCCCGACCGTGGCGACGGCACATCCTGAGGGTCCCGACCGAGGCCGCCCTCCAAGCAGGCGTCGCCGGTGTCTCTGGTACACTCGACAGGCGGATCTCCAGGCGCGACGACATCGGGAGCTGTGTGTAGATGGATGCGCGTCAAGTGCTCGAGGCAGGGCTCTACGTCGTCCTCATCGCGCTGTGCGCCACGGGGATCTGGGCCCTCACGGTGGTCGCGCGTACGGCGCGCTCCGCGGCCCGGCTGTTCGAGGACTTGGACGCGAAGCTCCCGCCTCTCATCGACAAGGCGAGCACCACGCTCGACGAGATCAACGTCGAGGTGGTCCGCGTCGATGGACTCGTCACGCAACTCGAGGAGGTCTCCGACAGGGTCACCTCCACGACGAGAGCCGCATCGGAGATCGTCGGTGCGCCGGCTGCGGCCGTGGCGGGACTGGGAGACCGGGCGCGACGCTTCTTCTCCATCCTGACGGGCAGACGACTCTAGCCCGGTCAAGGCGAACGATGACACCTTGCGCGGTGAGTACGCACACGATGACGACGGAGGCACCATGACTGAGAACGACCGCGTCGTGCTGAGCGTCCCGGCGCGCGGCGAGTTCGCGCGGATGATACGACTGGCCTCGGCGGAACTCGCCGTCCGCGCCGGCATGAACATCGATGATGTCGACGACGTGAAGCTCGCTGTCGAGGAGGCCTTCGTCTACGCGTGCGAGCGGGTGAGCCTCGGAGAGCTCGTCTTCTCGTTCACGTTGGCGGAGGGCTCGGTCGAGCTGCTCCTGGGCCCCTTGCCGGGGATATGTGACGACGACAACGGCGCCGCCGAGGCGGGAGACCGCTACGCCCGCTTCATCCTGGAGTCCGTGTGCGACGAGTACGAACTCGTCGAGCGCGACGGCTCCTGCTTCGTGCGCCTCGTGAAGCGGGCGGGGTAACCGGCCGTGACGGGAAGCCCGACGACCCGCCGCAGGAAGGCGTCGCGCAAGCTCGTATGGGACAAGGTGCTCACGCGAGAGCTGTTCGTGCGCTATCGCATGAGCGGTGACGAGGACGCCCGCGATGAGCTGGTCGAGATGTACCTCAACCTCGTCAAGTACCTGGCGAGTCGCTTCCGCAACCGGGGCGAGCCGATCGACGACCTCATCCAAGTCGGCACGATCGGGCTGATCAAGGCCATCGACCGCTTCGACATCGAGCGCGCCGTCGAGTTCACAACGTATGCGACCCCTACGATCGTCGGAGAGCTCAAGCGCTACTTCCGCGACAAGGGCTGGGCGATCAAGGTCCCCCGCCGCCTGCAGGAGCTGTCGTTCAAAGTCAATCAGGGGATCGACGCGCTCACGCAGCGGCTGCAGCGTACGCCGACCGTCCCTGAGATCGCGGAGTACCTCGAAGTGACGCCCGATGATGTCCTGGAAGCGCTCGAGACGTCGGAGGCGTACAACTTCGTCTCGCTCGAGAGCGACCGCAACACGGACGGCGCGGAGTCGTTCTCGATCCTGGAATACATCGGCAAGAACGACGCGCTGATGGCCGTGGTCGACGATAGGGCGACACTGTCGCTGGCGTTGAAGCTGCTCACAGCGCAGGAGCAGAAGGTCCTGTATCTGCGCTTCTTCCAAGGCCTCACGCAGACGGAGATCGCCCGCCAGATGCAGATATCGCAGATGCAGGTGTCACGGCTTCTGCGACGGACATTGCGGGTACTGAGGGAGAACCTCGTCGCCGACGGGACGGAGTAGTCCGATGACCACGCTGGGGTCTCGCCGTGAACGCTGGACCGCGCTTGCGATCGAGGTGTGGGCCACCATCGGCGTGCTCGCGCTCCTCTACCTTGTCGGTACGGTGATCGGACGACTGGCGGGGGCTCTCGTTCCCTTCGGGCTCGCGCTCGCACTCGTCGTCGTGCTGCGCGGGCCCGTGGACCGGCTCGCTCGCCATCGCGTCCCGAGGGCGCTGGCCATCGCGGTGTGCTACCTCGGCGCCGTCATCGTCGTGACGGTGGCCATGCTGTTCATACTGCCGGCGTTCGGAGAGCAGATCGGTGCGCTGGCAACGGCGCTGCCCGGGTATCTGGACAAGGCCTACAAGCTTTGGCTTCAGGTGACGCAGCCGCAGGGAACTCCGGTGGTGCCGGGCTGGGTCACCACTGCGGTCCTCAACCTGAAGGACACGACGGTCAAGTCGATCGGCTCCATATCGAGCCAGAGCATCACGATAGCGTTCGCGGCGGGGAGCCAGATCGTCACCCTCGTCATCGACGTGGTGCTCGCGCTCATCGTCGCTTTCTACACGCTCCTCGATCTGCCGAAGCTCCTCGAGGAGGGCATGCGG
The DNA here is from genome assembly GCA_030651905.1 of Coriobacteriia bacterium. Classification (GTDB taxonomy): domain Bacteria; phylum Actinomycetota; class Coriobacteriia; order Anaerosomatales; family PALSA-660; genus JANYAK01. Next base: position 55,027 of record JAUSBS010000065.1, on the reverse strand, counting down.
ATCGTTCCTGAGCGCTTCCGCGAAGAGACGGCCCATGGCGTGGCCACGGTCTCGCGCATCCTCGGAGGTTGGATGCGAGGGGCCTTCATCGACACGCTCGTGGTCGGTGCGCTCATCGCGACGGGACTGACCGTCCTCGGCGTCCCGTACGGATTCGCCATCGGCATCATCGGCGGTGTGCTCAACATCGTTCCCTACCTGGGTCCGGTGGTCGCGGCCGCTCTCGCCGGACTCGCGGGGCTCTTCGGGGGCAGTCCCTGGCTCGCCCTGTGGGCGGTTGCGATCGTCTTCGGCGTGCAGCAGTTCGATAGCCTCTTGCTCTACCCGCGCATCATGTCCAAGAACGTCGACCTCCATCCGGTGCTCGTGGTATTCTCCCTGCTCACCGGGGCCACACTGTTCGGTGTCCCGGGCATGTTGCTGGCGGTGCCGGTGGCGGCCATCTGCAAGGGACTGTTCGTGTACTACTACGAACGCCGGACCCAGCAGAGCCTTTGCACGGAGGACGGCGTCTTGTTCCGTACCCCGAAGGGCGACGAGGACGGCGCGAGCGTCGAGGACGGTACCGGCCAGCAGCCGGAACGCGAAGGAGAGTCGTGACGCGAGCGATGAAGTCGGCCGACATCCGCGAGAGCTTCTTGTCGTTCTTCGAGTCGAAGGGCTGCGTGCGGCGGCCGTCGAGTTCGCTCATCCCCGACGACCCGTCCCTGCTTCTCACCTCGGCAGGGATGGTCCAGTTCAAGCCGGTCTTCCTCGGTGTGAGCGACCTGGGCTTCACCCGTGCGACCACGTGCCAGAAGTGCGCGCGTACGACCGACATCGACATCATCGGGACGACGGGGCGCCATCACAGCTTCTTCGAGATGCTCGGCAACTTCAGCTTCGGTGACTACTTCAAGAGCGAGGCGTGCGCCTGGGCGTACGAGTACTCGACGAGCGTCCTGGGTTTCGACGTCGACCGCCTGTGGTTCTCGATCTATGAGGACGACGACGAGGCCGAGGCGATCTGGCGCGACGAGGTCGGCGTGCGCCCAGACCGGATCGTGCGGATGGGGGCCAAGGACAACTTCTGGTCCGCAGGTCCGACGGGCCCATGCGGCCCCTGCTCCGAGCTCTACTACGACCAGGGGCCCGAGGTCGGCTGCGGGTCGCCCGACTGCGCGCCCGGTTGCGACTGCGATCGGTTCCTCGAGTACTGGAACCTCGTCTTCATGCAGTACGACCGGCAGGAGGACGGCACACTCGTGCCGTTGCCGAAGAAGAACATCGACACGGGCATGGGTCTCGAGCGCGTGGCGACCATCCTGCAAGGCGCCTCCTCCAACTTCGAGACCGACGTTCTCAAGGCCATCATGGATGAAGCGGAGGCCGTGACCGGGAAGACCTACGGGGTCGCCGAGAAGACCGACGTCAGCCTGCGCATCCTCGCGGACCATGCCCGCGCCGTCACGTTCCTCATCGCCGATGGGGTACTCCCGTCCAACGAGGGACGCGGCTATGTCCTTCGCCGTGTCCTGCGGCGTGCGGTGCGGCACGGCAGACTCCTCGGTGTGGAGGACGACTTCCTGGGTCGCCTCGTCGACGTCGTGGTGGCGCTCATGGGGCCGGCGTATCCGGAAGTCGTCGAACACCATGGGCTCATCTCTCGGATCGTCTCGGCGGAGGAGCATCGCTTCGGCGCCACGCTTCGGCAAGGACTGATCCTGCTCGACGCCGAAGTGCTGCGCACTCAGCAGAACGACGACCGTGAACTCGACGGCGGCGTAGCGTTCGCACTTCACGACACCTTCGGATTCCCGATCGAACTCACGGCCGAGATCGCTGCCGAAGCAGGGCTGACCGTGGATATGACCGGATTCGAGGCACAGATGACGGCGCAGCGTGAACGCGCTCGCGCGGCCGTGAAGGACGAGTCCTGGAACTCGTTCGGCCATGCCTTCTCGGGGATAGCCTCCACATCGGGAGCGTCGGACTTCGTCGGCTACGAGGTGGACGAGACCGACGCCATCGTTGTCGGCATCGTGATCGATGGCCAGCTTCGGGAGCGTCTCGAGCCGGGCGAGCGCGGCGACGTGATCCTCGACGCCACGCCGTTCTACGGCGAGCAGGGTGGTCAGGTGGGCGACACCGGCTCGATCGTCGCGGAAGGCTCTGTCTTCACCGTCGAGGCCACGAGGCTGCCGGGCGCCGGGATCGTGGCGCACGCCGGGATACTCGAGAACGAGGGACGGCCGATGGCTGTCGGCCAGTCGGTCCATGCAGCGATCGACCACCTGCGGCGCGAGCGCATCCGCCGGAATCACACGGCCACCCACATCCTCCAGTGGGCCCTGCGGCTCGTACTCGGCGACCATGTCAGGCAATCGGGATCGTTCGTCTCGCCCGAGTACCTGCGATTCGACTTCACGCATTTCGAGGGGATGACCCCCGAGCAGCTGGCGAAGGTCGAGCGCATGGTCAACGCCAAGATCATGGAGGATCATCCCGTCCGAGCGTACGAGACGTCGCTGGCCAGCGCCCGGGAGGCGGGTGTGACCGCACTGTTCGGCGAGAAGTACGGCGACATCGTGCGGGTGCTCGAGGTCGGTAACTTCAGCAAGGAGCTGTGCGGCGGGACACACGTGGCCCGGACCACCGAGATCGGGCTGCTCAAGATCATCTCCGAGGGTTCTGTCGGCGCGAGCCTGCGTCGCATCGAGGCGGCGACAAGCTTCGACGCCCTCGAGGCGGTCCGCACGGAGGAAGACGTCCTGGCCCGGGTGGCGGATTCGCTCAAGTGCCGCCCCGCGGAGGCCGCCGAGAAGGCCGCTGCGCTTCAGAAGCGCCTACGTGAGACCGAGAGAGCGCTCGCGGAGGCGAAGCGGCGAGGCGGCACGGGCGAGCTGGACGGCCTCGTCGCACAGGCCTTCGACGCCGGCTACCCCGTCGTTGTCGCCGAGGTCGAGGCCGCCGACACGAGCGCGCTTCGGGAGATGGCCGACGCGTTGCGCGGGAGACTTCCCGGCGGGGCCGTTGTGCTCGCCGCCGCCATCGACGGGAGCGCGCTGCTGCTGGCGGCCGGCTCGGACGACGCCGTCGCCGCCGGATTCGACGCGGGCGCGCTCATCAAGGCGATCGCGCCGAGCGTCGGCGGGGGAGGCGGCGGAAAGCCGCAGATGGCGCAGGCCGGCGGCAAGTCCGCGGACGGCATCCCCGCGGCGCTCGAAGTGGCGCGCGGCATGCTGGTGGCACGCTAGCGTTCCCATGCGGACACTCGGGCTCGACATCGGAGAGAAGCGGATAGGCGTCGCCATCTCAGACCCTTCCGGACGCGTCGCGACCCCGCTGTCGGTACTCGATGCCCGTGAGGTCGCGGCGGACATCGGAGCGATACGACGGATCGTCGAGGACTACGAGGTCCAGCGCATGGTGGTCGGTCTTCCGCTCACGCTGTCGGGCGACGAGGGTGCGCAGGCACGCGAGGTGAGGCGCACGGCGGAGATGCTGGCCCTTCGTCTCGGCATGGCGGTCGCATACCAAGATGAGCGGCTCACCTCGAAGGCGGCCGAGCGGGCGATGAGTGAGGCCGGTGCGGACTCACGGGCGCGCCGTGGCCGGGTCGACATGGTGGCCGCAGCGCTGCTTCTGCAGACGTATCTCGACGCGCAGGCCGCGTCGTGAACGAGAGGGACCATATGAGCGACGACATGCCCGCTGGAGCGACAGACGAGGCGATACGGCGGGATCAGACCCGGACCGCGGACACGCGCCCCATGAGGCGTCAGGGTTCGCGCGTAGCGCGCCCGGACGCCCGCCCGCCCGCCCGGGGTCAGCGCCGTCCCGGCGCGGGACCCAAGCGCAAGCGCCGTGGTTGTCTGGCGGCACTGCTCTTCCTGGTCGTCGTGCTCGCGGGTGCAGCCGCCGCCGTCTACTTCGCGCTGTTCGCACCCGTGGTGGAGACGGCTCCCGGTCAGCCCGTGCAGATGGAGATCCCCAAGGGCGCCAGCACCAGCGAGATCGGGGAGCTGCTCGCGAACTCGGGGGTGATCGGCAACCCGCTGATGTTCCGCGTCTCTTTGCGGATGTCGGGCGAGACAGCGCCACTCAAGGCAGGCGTCTACGACCTGACGACCGGCATGGACTATGAAGCCGCAGCGCGCGCGCTGCGCGCCGGGCCTCCCATCGAGTACTTCACGCTCGCCATACCGGAGGGCTGGACGATCCCCCAGATCGCGAAGCGCGTCGAGGAGAAGGCGGGGATACCCGCTGCGGAGTTCGAGCAGCTCGCAGCGACCGGCGCCAGCCAGTTCGATCATGCCTTCCTCGCGGACAACACGACCGGATCACTGCAGGGGTACCTGTTTCCAAAGACGTATCGCATCAAGGTTGGGAGCAATGCTCACGACATCGCCAACGTCATGCTCGAGCAGTTCGGGAAGGAGACCGCGGCCCTCGACATGAGCCTTGCTGCCGAGCGCGGGCTCGACATGCACGACATCGTGACCATCGCGTCGATCATCGAGCGCGAGGCGCGCGTCGCGCAGGATCGACCGCTCATCTCGTCGGTCATCTACAACCGGCTCAAGCGGAACATGATGCTCGAGATCTGTGCGACCGTTCAGTTCGTCGTGGGCAACAAGCCGCGACTGCTGTACAAGGATCTTCGTGTGGAGAGTCCGTACAACACGTATCTGCACAAGGGGCTACCTCCGGGGCCGATCGCGAGTCCTGGGCTGGCATCTCTCGAGGCTGCCGCGGCCCCCGCCACCTCGGACTACCTGTACTACGTCTTGACGCACAAGGACGGCTCGCACAGTTTCGCGAAGACGCTGAACGAGCATCTGCGCTACAAGGCACAGGCCGAGAGGGGACTGAAGTGAACGGACCGGCCGCCCCTGCCATCCTCGTCTCGGGAGCGCGCAAGGTATACCAGCCTGCGCCGTGGAGCGCTTCGCGTACTGCCGTCGAGGATGTCTCCATCGAGGTCCCGCAGGGCGCTATACACGGCCTGCTGGGTCCGAACGGGGCCGGCAAGACCACGACGCTGAAGATGCTCCTCGGTCTGGTCCTGCCGACGGCAGGGAGCTTCGAGGTTCTAGGCAAGCCGTCTCGGGTCCCCGCCAACCGCGCGGCGCTCGGCTTCCTTCCCGAGCAGCCGTACTTCCCGAGCCAGTTGACAGCCATCCAGGTGATGCGGCTCTACGCGCGACTGGCGGGCGTCTCGTCCGAATCACGCGCGGCGCGTTCGAGCGAACTGCTCGAGCGCGTCGGCCTGGAGCGGCACGGTCACGCCCGACTGGCGTCCTTCTCGAGAGGGATGCTCCAGCGCCTCGGCATCGCACAGGCGCTCGTCGGTTCCCCGTCCGTCGTCATCCTTGACGAGCCGGCATCCGGGCTCGACCCGGTCGGCCAGCGCGACGTGCGCAACCTGATGCTCGATCTCAAGGCAGCCGGGACCACGGTCCTGCTGTCCTCCCACCAACTCTCCGAGGTCGAGGCCGTCTGCGACCGGGTGTCGATCCTCGATCGCGGCCGTCTCGCGGCGGAGGGGCGCTTGGACGACTTGCTCAACATCGCGGGACGGACGTCCGTACGCGTCTCGGGTCTACCCGAAGGTCTTCCCGCCGCTGTGTCCGGAATGACCGACGATGTCGCCGTGTCGGGCGGGGTGTGGGTCTTCTCCGTGCGTGACGACCAGGTGCGCTCGGTCGTCGACGTGATAGACGACGCCGGCGGGCGCCTGCTGGCCGTAGCCCCGAAGCGGGAGTCCCTTGAGGACTACTTCACGCGACTTCTCGAGCGTCCTGCACCAGAAGCGGAGGTGGCGCGATGATCGGACGGCTGACCTCGATCGCCGGCGCCGTGTTCATGGACGCCGTGCGCCAGCGGGTCTTCTACGTGGTCGTGTTCTTCGGAGCCGCGCTGGCGCTGGCCATCCCCTCGCTGCCGACCTACGGCGTCGGGGTCGCTGTGGGTTCGTACCGGGAGGTCGCGCTGGCGCTCACCTTCACGGGCGCTCTTGTACTCACGCTCTCGATCGCGGCCACCCGCGTACCGGGAGAGGTCGACCGTCGGACCGTCTACAACGTGCTGGCCAAGCCGGTTGCGCGTCTCGACTACATCGTGGGCACCTGGCTGGGCGTCGCGGCTGTCTCGGCAGCCGCCATCACCGGCTTCACCGCGATCGAGCAGCTCGTCGGTCTGATCCGCTATCAGGAAGCCATGTGGCAGCTGTGGCAGGGCGCACTGGCGATCTGGCTCGAGATGGGGGTCCTGGCGGCTTTCGCCATCGCGGTCTCCACGCTCTCCGGTCCCGTGGTGGTCGTCGTGTCGACGTTGACGATGCTCTTCATCGGCCACTCGAGGGACGGTGTGCTGGGCAGCAGCCCTTCGCTGGCGCGGTCGCTCTACCCGTCGCTCGATGCGTTCAACGTCATCAACCCGGTGGCCCACGGCTCCGGCATCGGGTCGACCGTAGTCGTCGGCATGCTTCTCGCCTTCACGGGATGGGCGGGCGTCCTGCTGATCCTGGGTTCTCTCGGTTTCCAGAGGCGAGACCTGTGACGATGGCCCGACCCCTATCCTTGTGGATCGCACTCCTCCTCGTGGCGTGCATACTCGGTGGCCAGGCTCTGGTCGACGGCGGTATTGCGAGCAGTGATGCGACCCAGGTCGGATCGGCGGCAGGCCGCGCGGGCTTCGCGTATCTGACGGGCCTTCGCCGCTTCGCCGCGCTGCTGCTATGGAACCGTATAGAGCCGCAGTTCCACGAGTACTACGGTGGCAAGCCCATCGAAGAGCAGACGTTCATCCTGCCGAACCTTCGCCTCGTCGTGGCGCTCGATCCCCAGTTCGTACAGGCTTACTACGTCGCGCCCTGGGTGGTACGCGCGAACGGCAGGGAGGCCGATGCGATCGCGATCGCGCGGGAGGGCGTGGCGAACAACCCGCGCTCGGGACTGCTGCACTCGGCACTCGCGCAGATCCTCTTCCTGCGGGCAGGTGAGCTCGGCGCGGCGGTTGAGCAGGCCGATCTGGCGATGCGCCCGGACCAGGTGTGGGCCGACGCGACCGAGCAGTGGCAGGGCGTCCGCATGCTGCGTGAGATATACGCGAAGGCCGGGCTCTCCGCCAAGGTGGCCGAGACGGACCGGGTGACGGCCCTGCTCGAGTCGGATCTCGGGGGCGCACCCGGATTCCGCGATCCCGACGAGCAGTTCTGAGCACGCTATGTCCCTGAGCCCCGATCTCTACTACAGCTCGATAGCCACAGTGGACCTGACGGAGCTCGCATCGCGCGGCGTCAGTGCACTGCTGGTCGATCTGGACAACACGCTGCTTCCTCGCGACACCTCGCAACTGCCTCCACCCGCGCTGGCGTTCGCGGGTCGCGTCCGGGACGCGGGTATGAAGGCGTGTCTCATCTCGAACAACTGGCACAAGCGCGTACACTCGGCCGCGTGTGAGCTGGGCTTCGATCTGGTACCGCGGGCGGGCAAGCCGCTGCCATTCGCGTTCCTGGCGGGACTGCGACGTCTCGGTGCGGTCAGGTCGCAAGCCGCCGTCATCGGCGATCAGCTGTTCACCGACATCCTTGGCGGCAACGCGCTTGGAATGGTCACCGTGCTCGTGCGCCCGTTGTCCTCCACAGACCTACCGCATACGCTGTTGCTCAGGAAGCTCGAGGGCGGCATCCTCGGAGACCGTGTGCCGCTGGCCTGACGCGTGTCTGGCAAAGCCCGCAAGGAAGGTCGGCGAGTGAAGCTGTGGCGATGATGATCGACGCGAACACCAAGCTTGCGGGCCTCATAGGCTGGCCGTTGGACCATACCCTCTCGCCCGCGATGCACAACGCCGCCTATGCGGCCATGAACCTGAACTGGGCGTACGTGCCGCTGCCCGTTCGCGAGGGTCAGGACCTCGTCCGTGTGACGACCGCACTTCGAGCCCTGCCGTTCGTCGGCTTCAACGTCACGATGCCGTACAAGCGCGTGATGCTGAATGTATGCGACGAGGTGGCCACCGCAGCCCAGTTGGCCGGGGCGGTCAACACCGTCCACGTCGTGGACGGGAAGCTCATCGGCTACAACACCGACGGTCGCGGCCTCATGGAGTCGCTCAAGGACGAGGCCGCTCTCGCGCCCGCGGGCAAGCGCGCGGTCATCCTTGGCACCGGAGGCGCAGCGGGAGCAGCGCTTGTCGGTATGGTGCTCGAGCGCGTCGGACAGGTGACGCTGGTAGGACGGCGTGTGCATATCGCCGAAGACATGATCGAGAACCTCTCCGACCGGCTGCGGGAGACGAAGGCGGATGCCGTGGCGTTCGGGCCGGAGGCCCAGGCGATCATCGAGGCGGCTGACGTCATCATCAACGCGACACCGCTCGGGATGCGTCCCGACGACGAGCTGCCAGTCCCACAGGAGTGGCTCCAGCCCGGTCAGATCGTGGCCGATATGGTGTACCGTCCCGCGGTCACGCCGTTCATGGCGGCCGCGACTTCCCGGGGCGCGCGTGTGGTCGGGGGTCTCGGGATGCTCGTCGCGCAGGGAGCGATCGCGATCGAGATCTGGAACCAAGGCATGCAGAACCGTGCACCGCGTGACGTGATGCGGACCGCCGCCGAGGCCTCACTCGCCGGATCGGCGCGCATCATGACGGAGGGCTGATGTGACCGCCGCCAGCGGCAAACGGCTCGGCAAGATCCTCGTCAAGGCCGGAGTGATCACCGAGGCGCAGCTCGACGAGACCCTCGCTGACTCCGAGGGCCTCACGCTCTCGCAGGCCCTCGTTCAGGCTGGTGTCACGACGGAGACGAAGATCGCTCAGGCCGTGGCCGACCAGATGGGGCTGACGTTCGTCGACATCGGCGCGTACGAGATCGACGCTCACGCAGCGACCCTGCTGGCCATGGATCTAGCGCGCCGCTACAACGTCTTGCCCATCGCGCACCAGGACGATGAGCTCGTGGTCGCGATGTCGGATCCGGCGAACATATTCGCTATCGATGACCTCCGGATCGTCACGGGCTACGAGATCCGGCCCGTCGTAGCGTGCGAGAGCGAGCTACTCCAGGCCATCGAGAAGTACGCCGCGATGCAGACCGATGTCGAAGGCATGGTCGGGGATGTCACGGGCTCGCTGGCTGCGGGATCCGCAGATGATGAGGACGCCGACGAGGTCGGGGAAGAGTCCGCCGTCGCCAAACTCATGAACCTGATCATCACGGAGGCCATCAGGCAGGGCGCCGGCGACATCTACATCGAACCCCAGGAGCATGAGCTCAGGGTGCGCTACCGCATCGACGGAGTCTGCCAGGAGGTCGTCCGCTCCCCGAAGAAGCTCCATCGTCAGTTGATCAGCCGAGTGAAGATCTCGTCCGGGATGGACATCGCGGAGAAGCGCAAGCCGCAGGACGGCCGGTTCGGCGTCGTCTTGGACGGGAAGGCCGTGGACTTCCGCGTGGCGGTCCTGCCGACCGTCCAGGGAGAGATGTCTGTCATCCGCTTGCTCCGCCGCGACTCGATCATGATGTCTCTCGAGGACCTCGGCTTCCTCGAGCAGCCGCTGGAGCGCCTCATGGACGCGCTCACCAAGCCGTACGGCTGCATCCTCGTCACCGGTCCTACCGGCTCGGGCAAGTCGACGACGCTGTATGCGGCCATCAACAAGACGAACGACCCGACGACGAATCTCATCACGGTCGAGGACCCCGTCGAGTATCGACTCGAAGGGTTGAGCCAGGTGCAGGTGCACGAGCGAGCGGGACTGACGTTCGCCGCGGCTCTCCGCTCCATCCTCCGCCAAGACCCCGACACCGTCATGATCGGTGAGATCCGTGACAAGGAGACCGCGACGATCGCGATCGAGGCGGCGCTGACCGGCCACCTCGTGCTCTCCACCCTGCATACGAACGACGCCCCCGGTGCGATAACGAGACTCACCGAGATGGGCATCGAACCGTTCCTCTCAGCCTCCGCGGTCAACTGCGTGCTGGCCCAGCGTCTCGCGCGGCGCCTGTGCCCGGAGTGCAAGGAGGCGTATACGCCGACCGAGGAGGTCCTTCAGCGGATCCGCTTCCCGTACGAACCGGGCAACCCGCCTACCCTGTACCGGGCGAAGGGATGCAAGCGCTGCAACAGCATCGGGTACAAGGGGCGGATGGGCATCCATGAGGTGTTCGCGATGAGCGAGACGCTCGAGCGGATGGCGGTCGAGCATGCCTCCGCCGACGATCTCGGCCGGCAGGCCGTTGCAGAAGGCATGCTGAGGTTGCGGGACGACGGTATGGAGAAGGTTCGGATGGGACTGACCTCCATCGAGGAGATCATGCGCGTCGTGGTCTGAAGCATCGCTTCCTCGGGTCTCTCGAACACGGGTCGTTCGCGGTTGTTCGCGAGTAGCGGTCGTGCAACACTGGACGCAAGGGCCTCGGATGGACGGAGAGGCTTGTTGACGTGTCCCCGGGCGTACCTGCGCCCGCGGTCGGGGGAGGTGTGGAGAGACGTGGCAGATGCCGGCATCGGTGACTACTTCATCAGCGAGGTCGATGAGGGAACGGACGAAGACGATGAACTGCTGAGCGCTCCGGTCGTACTTCCGGTCGTCTCTGCGGTCGCTCAGCCGGTCGCGGTGCCCGTCGCTGCCGCTCCAGTACCCGTCTCGCCACCGCAGGCGCCTGTTGCCCCGGCTCCGACGCCGGCCGCGATCGCTGTCCCCGGCCCGGGGGCATCATCGGTGCGACCGCAGACGGCGGCGCGCCAAGCTTCCCGCGAAGAGCGGCTCGTCGCTGCGCTCGACGGCCTCATGGAGCATTCGCCCGACGTGCAGGCCGCTGCGCTGGTCAGTCTCGACGGGTTCACGATGGCTTCGGCGCTTCCGGAAGGCATGCAGGAGGACCGGGTCGGCGCCATGTCGGCGGCGATCCTCGGTCTGGGCGAGCGCGCGGCCACGGAACTCGGGCGCGGGCACCTGTCTCAGGTCTTCATCGAAGGCGCCGACGGATACGTGTTGCTCATGGCGGCGGGGGACCGAGCGGTCCTCACAGCACTCTCAGCCCCGGGATCGAAGCTCGGTCTCGTCCTGTACGACATGCGCGAGACGGCCGGCGCGATCGGCGACATTCTGCGATAAGGCGTGGCCGGCCTGACAGGCCGGGGCGTCGCGACACAATAGGGGAGCGGACCGCAAAGCATGGCACTGCGCGGCAACCTGAAGGACTTCAGCCTGCCCGACGTCTTCCAACTCGTGACGCTGAGCGGGAAGTCGGGCGTCCTGCATATCAAGCGCGCCGAGGCCGAGGGCAGTGTCTGGTTCCGTGACGGCGAGGTCTTCTTCGCCCAATCCGACTGGCACCGTGAGCCGCTCGGGACGCGACTGGTCGCCGCCGGGAAGATCACTCCCAGTGCACTGTCCAAGGCCCTCGATGTACAGCGGGCCGAGCAGCCGACCGGGCGAAGGCTCGGACAGATCCTCGTCGACGAGGGATTCACCTCGTCCAAGGTCCTTGAGGCGTTCGTCCAGGAGCAGATACAGGACACGATCTTCGACCTGTTCCGGTGGGACGATGGCGACTTCGACTTCGAGACACTGGAGTCCGCGCCCGAGGAGGACATCGGCCTCTCGGTGTCCATAGAGAACATCGTGATGGAGGGTTCGCGCCGCCTCGAGGAGTGGACCCGCATAAAGAAGAAGATCCCGTCGATGGACATCGTGTTCAAGATGGCCACGGCGCCGGGCGAAGGCACGTTCGACATCTCACTGAAGCCCGTCGAGTGGAATCTGCTGTTGAAGGTGGACGGTACGCGCTCGGTAGCGGAGCTTGCTCGAGAACTCGGACGCACCGACTTCGAGGTAGCTCGCGTGATCTACGGTCTGTTCTCGGCCGGGCTGCTGGAAGTGGCCTCGGACGAGGAGGTCGTCCGGCTGAGGGCCGAACGCGTGGAGCTGGAGGCGACGATCGCCCGGCAGGATGCCGCGAGACCGAAGGCGACATGGGCGAGCGAGAATCCGGAAGTCGCCGCGGCGTCCTCATCGGACGTGTCCGAGGATCGTGTCGCCGAGGAGCCTGCCTTCCTCTCCGTCGATGCGCCGGCCCCGAGTGCGGACGATATGGCCGTCTTCGAGCAGATGATGGGAGCGGTCCTCGAGGCGCCTCCGGTGGCGCCGACTCTGGATGAAGACGCTGAATCCGCGATCTCGAACCTTGCGGAGCCCGCGCCCGAGCCTGAGCCCGAGCCGGAACCCGAGCCTGTCGTCGAGCCCGAACCCGAGCCTGTCGTCGAGCCCGAACCCGAGCCGGGACCTGTGGTCGAACCCGAGCCCGAGCCCGAACCCGAGCCTGTCGTCGAGCCCGAACCCGAGCCGGAACCTGTCGTCGAACCCGAGCCCGAACCCGAACCCGAGCCGGATGAGGCGCTTCCGTCGTGGGTCGTAGCTGAGATCGCCGCGTCCGAAGGCGTCCCGGAGCCGACGAGCGCCATAGGATCGGCGATGGAGCCGGATACCGGCTCCGCACCGGCGTGGGCGCCTCTTCCCGTCGAGGTGGATCCTCTGGCTGCAGAGCCGGCGGCGTCGCTCGAGTGGGAGGCGCCCGATATGGGGGTCGAAGCGGCGCTGCAGGCGCTCGCAGTTGTGCAGCCCTTGCCGCCGGAGAGTCCGGAACCGGAGCCTACCGATGACGAGGTGTCTGTACCGGAACTGATGTCCGGGGACCTTGCCGATCTGCTTGCCACGCTCGAAGCCGAGCCGACCACGCCATCCCTTGTTGAAGAGGTCGCGCTGGATGCGACCGGCGGCCCCCCCGGCGTTCCTGAGCGGACCGGTGATTTCGCCGTAGATCTCATGGCTCTCGGCCTGGGCGAGTTGCCCTCGGAATCTCTCGCGGTTGAACCCGAACCCGAGCCCGAGCCGATCGGCGTCGATCTCCCGGAGATCGCGGACCTGCTCGGAAGCCTCGGGGGTGATGACGATGACATGTCGGTGGATGTCGACATCCGTCCGGCACTCGACGAAGAGACGTCAGCGGCGGATGCGACCTCCGAACCCGCCGGCGTCATCTCGACCGACGCGTTCCTAGCGGACTTCGACTCGAGCGCGGTGTCGTTCTCGTCCGGGCTCGGCGACGAACTCACCGCCCTCACGGGCGGCGGCACGGGGCGCGCTCGTCCCGTGGCGACTGCCGCGAAGATCTCCGGGCCGGAAGGCGAGGCCCCCGTGCTTCATAGGGACAGTCACGTGGACCGCGAACTCTTGCACAAGCTCATCTATGGCGTCAAGCGACTCTAGGCACGTTCGACCGACGGGAGCGACCCAACAGATGCAGTCAGTGAAAGTCGTCGTCACCGGACCCTTCAATGCCGGCAAGACGACCTTCATCAAGTCGGTGAGCGAGATCACCGTCCTTTCGACCGAGCGCCAGATCACCGACACATCGGGCGAGGGGCAGGGCGAGACGACGGTCGCCATGGACTTCGGCAGGATCACGATCTCAGACGACGTGGTCCTCTACTTGTTCGGCACGCCGGGACAGCAGCGCTTCTCCTTCATGTGGGAGACGCTCTCCGAGGGGATGCTCGGATTCGTCGTGCTCGTCGACGCGCTCTCTGACGACTCGGTGAAGGAAGCGGTCGCGATGATCGAGTTCTTCAGGGGTATGTCGGATGTCCCGTTCGTGGTTGCCGCCAACAAGGTCGGTCCAGACGACGCCGAGGCGTTGTCCTCTCTGCGTGTGAGCCTCGGACTGGCCGAGGACGTGGCGCTGCTCCCTGTGGACGCGCGCGATCGTGACTCGGTCAAGGGCGTCCTGTTGGGGCTGCTCTACCGCATCCTCGACAGCATGAGCTGAGCGCGGTGGATGCGAAGCTCGCCATCCTGTCCGCAGCGTCGGTGCTGCTACTGGCGGCGCTCGTGTACTTCTTGGCCTCGCTCATGGGAGCGGGTCGGCGGCAACTCGACAGCCACGCTCCTGCCACGCCGTCACCGCTCGACCACCGCGCACACGAGAGTCTCAGTACTCCGCTCGATATCGGTTCCTGGGCGCCGCATGAGACGACGCCACCAGACGAAGCGACCCCCGCGCCTTCCGCGGCCGCTCTGGTCACACCACCGGCGCTCGCGACCGCGTGGGAATCGGACGGTCCGCGGATCGATCGCTTCACCGATGAGCTCGAGACGGCTATCGCCGCCCTCGCTCCGACGCGCGAGACGTTTCTCGAGAGTGCAGATGAGTCGATCCCGTCACAGTCCTTCGTGTCGGCACCTGATGCAGCTCGCATCCCTGAGTCGGAACCGCTCGCGCGTCCTTGGGCACCCGTCCCGATGCTCGAACCCGAGCCCGAACCCGAGCTCGAACCCGAGCCCGAACCCGAACCGGAGCCCGAACCCGAACCGTCGCGGGCCGTTCCCGAGTACACGATGGTCGCGCCGGTCGAACTCTCCTTCTCGGACGGAGCGCAACGGGTGGGCATCAAGGCCGGGACGGCGACGTTCCTCAAGTATCAGCGGCTCGCCGCCGTCCTTCTGAACGACCTGAAGCGCGCTCGGCACGGCTGATCCGAGACGATGCCGCAGCTCGTGGCCCGCGCCTGTCGAGCCGCCCTACGATGGCGTACCATGAAGGCGAGCGCGCCGTCGGCGCTCACCTTGTCTGTCGCTCCCACAGAAGGTCGTGTCACTCCGTGGCGGAAGCCGGACAGCGTCTGGGTCAGCTCCTCATGAAGGCCGGCGTCATCACCGACGGCCAGCTCAACGACGCCATCGAAGTCCACAAGGCGACAGGCAGTCCGCTCGGTCGGGTTCTCGTGGAGCTCGGCTACGCTACTCAGGGCGCGATCCTTGCGGTCATGGCCCAGCAGATCGGCATCCCCTATATCGACTTCAGCGAGCGGAAGCCGGACCCGACTGCCATCGCGGTCGTTCCGAAGGACCTCGCCGTGCGCTACGTGCTCATGCCCGTGGGCTTCGACGAGCAGAACCGCCTCATCGTCGCCATGGCCGATCCGCAGAACGTCCTCGCCCTCGACGATCTGCGGATCATCACGGGCTTCGAGATCCGGCCCGCCATATCGACGAAGGATGACATCCTCGCGTACCTGGAGGACGCCTACAAGGTCGCCGAGCACGTCGACGCGGACGACTGGATGGCCGGGACCGACGAGTTGTCGAGCGACGATCTCGGGGCGCTCTCCGAGGTGACCTCGGATGCGCCGATCGTCAAGCTCGTCAACTTCATGATCACGAAGGCCGTCGCCGACCGGGCATCCGACATCCACGTCGAGCCTCAGGAACGCGATCTGCGCGTACGGTACCGGATCGACGGCGTCCTGCACGAACTCATGCGGAGTCCGAAGTCCACGCAGGCCGCCATCCTCAGCCGGTTCAAGATCATGGCCGACATGGACATCGCTGAGACGCGCAAGCCGCAGGACGGCCACTGCGCCCTCACGATCGCGGGTCACAAGCTGGACTTCCGTGTCTCGACACTGCCCACGGTCTACGGTGAGCGCGTCGTTCTGCGTATCCTGCGCAAGGACTCGATCCTGCTCAAGCTCTCCGATCTGGGCTTCCTGCCCAACTCTCTGGAGCGGTTCGAGGGCTCCTTCCGCAAGCCGTACGGTGCCATCCTCGTCACGGGGCCGACCGGCTCCGGGAAGTCCACGTCTCTCTATGCGGCCATCAATGTGCTGAACGAGCCGCACCGCCACATCATCACCGCCGAGGATCCGGTCGAGTACCGCCTCCCGGGTGTCAACCAGATCCAGACGAACCCGAGAGCGGGACTCACCTTCGCCGCAGCACTGCGTTCTTTCCTGCGATGCTCGCCGGACGTCATCCTCGTCGGCGAGATCCGCGACTACGAGACCGCTCAGATCGCTATCGAGTCCGCGCTGACCGGTCACCTCGTGCTCTCGACGCTGCACACCAACGACGCACCGAGCGCGGTCACCCGATTGGTCGAGATGGGCGTCGAGCCGTTCCTCGTGTCCTCGGCCGTGGATTGCATCCTGGGCCAGCGGCTGGCGAGGCGGCTGTGCTCCGACTGCAAGGAGGAGTACAGCCCGCCCAAGGCACTCCTTCTCGATGCGGGCTACACTGAGGACGATCTCCCCGAGAGACTCTTCCGGCCCAAGGGCTGCAAGAAGTGCGGGGGCACAGGGTATCGAGGCCGCATGGGGGTGCATGAAGTCCTGCTCATGTCCGAGGAGATCTCCCATCTGGCTGTCGCGGGGGCGACGGCAGAGGAGATCAAGAAGGTCGCGATCGAGCAGGGCATGATGACCCTGCGTCTGGACGGGTTGGAGAAGGTCAGGATGGGTCAGACCTCGGTCGAAGAGGTCACGCGCGTCATCGTATAGTCGGACAGGGGGGGCCATGTCCAGCGGGACAGCAACAGGGCTCGACATCAACGAACTGCTCGTGCGAGTGCTCGAGCTCGGAGGCTCGGATCTGCACGTCACGGTCGGCCGTGCTCCTACGATGCGGCTCAACGGCGCGCTCGTCGAACTCGAAGCACCGGTGCTCACGACCCAGGACACGCGGGAGTTGCTCTACGCGATCCTCAAACAGGACCAGCGGGAGGCGCTCGAGCGCACCTGGGAATACGATTTCGCGCACGCGATCCCGGGCAAGGCCCGATTCCGAGGGAACGCCTATTTTCAGCGCGGGAGCGTGGGAGCCGCCTTCCGGCTGATCCCGGCCGAGATCAAGTCGTTCTCCGAACTCGGACTGCCTCCCATCATCGAGACGTTCGCATGCAAGCCGAGGGGCTTCGTGCTGGTGACCGGCCCGACCGGCTCAGGGAAGTCCACGACGCTTGCCTCGATCATCGACCACATCAACACCCACAGGTCCGTGAACATCATCACGGTGGAGGATCCCATCGAGTATCTCCACCACCACCAGAAGTCGATCGTGAACCAGCGCGAGGTCGGCTCCGACACGAAGACGTTCGGTCATGCGCTCAAGTTCATCCTGCGCCAGGATCCCGACGTCATCCTGATCGGGGAGATGCGGGACCTCGAGACGGTCTCGGCGGCGCTCACGGCGGCCGAAACGGGTCACCTCGTGTTCGCCACTCTGCACACCCAGGACTCGACGCAGACGATCGATCGGATCATCGATGTCTTCCCGCCGCATCAACAACAGCAGGTACGCATCCAGCTATCCGCGACGCTCCAAGGTATAATCAGTCAGCAGCTGCTTCCGACCTTGGACGGCAGGTCACGTGTGTTGGCCACCGAGACGCTCGTTCCGACAGCGGCCATACGCAACCTGATCAGGGAAGCGAAGACGCACCAGCTGCCGACGGCGCTTCAGACCGGGCACCAGTACGGGATGTGCACGATGGACGAGTCGCTCGCGGATCTCTACCGACGTGGACTCATCGCATATGAGACCGCACTGAGCCAGGCGAGCGATCCCGCGGTGCTCAAGACCCTGCTCGGCAGGACCGACAAGTAGGCGAAGACGAGAGGCCCGAGGATGGCGACCTTCAAGTACACGGTACGCGACAAGACGGGCAAGACCGTCGACGGCAGCCTCGAGGGCGAGGGCAAGGAGGCCGTATCCGCGCGACTGCGTCAGATGGGCTATGTCATCGTCAGCCTGGAGGAGTCCGGCGGCGGTCTCATCGGCCAGATGAGTCAGTTGAAGTTCGGCACGGGCGTCAAGCCGAAGGACGTGACGATCTTCGCGCGGCAGTTCTCGACGATGATCAACGCGGGTCTATCGCTGACGAAGTGCCTGACGATCCTGGGCCAGCAGACGGAGAGCGACGGGCTGCGCATCATCATCGCGCAGGTCGGCAAGGACGTCGAGGCCGGTCAGTCGCTGTCCGACTCGATGAGCAAGCATACCAAGGTGTTCCCGCCCATCTTCGTCAACATGGTCCGCGCGGGGGAGACCGGTGGTGTTCTCGACGAGGTCCTCAGCCGCGTGGCCGACCACTTCGAGAGCGAACAGCGCCTCAAGGCGAAGATCAAGTCGGCGATGACGTATCCGCTCGCGATGGGCGGTCTGGTGCTGGTCATACTGATCGCGATGATGGTGTTCGTCGTGCCCGTCTTTCAGAAGATGTTCTCGGACATGGGCGGCGAACTCCCGTTGCCGACCCAGGTCCTCGTGGCCATCTCCGAGGGTTCTCGCGGTCTGCCGGGGCTGTTCACGGTGATCGGCGTCATCGCCTTCAACATCCTCTTCCGCTGGTGGAAGGGGACCGAGTCGGGACGCTACATGTGGGACAGCATCAAGCTGCGGATGCCGGTCTTCGGCTCGATGGTCCGCAAGATCGCGCTCGCGAAGTTCACCCGCACGTTCGGCACGCTGGTCTCCGCAGGCGTGCCGATCCTGTCGGCGCTTGAGATCGTGGGTTCGACGTCGGGCAACGCGGTCGTGGAGATGGCGGTCAAGAAGGTTCGGTCCGCCATCAAGGAGGGCGAGACGATCGCCAAGCCGCTCTCCGAGTCGCCGGTCTTCCCGTCCATGCTGGTCCAGATGATCGCCGTCGGCGAGGAGACCGGCGCGCTCGACGCGATGCTCAACAAGATCGCGGACTTCTACGACGAGGAGGTGTCCACCGCGGTCGATGGCCTCACTTCGCTCATCGAGCCGCTGATGATGGCTACAATGGGCCTGCTCGTGGGCGCGATCGTCATCGCACTGTACATGCCGATGTTCCAGGTCATCACTCTGATCAAGTGAGCACGAAGGGCGGTGGTCGATGCGGCGGTGTGATCGTTGTCACCGGCCATCGGAAAGGGTGCTAAAGGTGCCTGTCCGGGTGCCGATATACTCAAGTGTGGAAGGAACGCGCGTCAGGCGCGTGCCAGTACCGACGAAACGAAGGGAAGGTGGACATCTCATGAAGATGTTCCGTAAGGACGAGGGCTTCACCCTCGTAGAGCTCATGGTCGTCGTTCTCATTATCGGTATCCTTGTTGCCATCGCGATTCCTGTGTTCAACGCCGCAAGCGGCACCGCGCGTGCGAAGACCTGTGTCGCGAACCTCCGCACCCTCGATGGTGCCGTCCAGCAGTGGAAGGCCGAGGATCCCGCGCATGTGGCGACCACGGCCACACACACGACTGCAATCATGGCGGGCGCTGACTATCTTGGGCCGTACGTGAAGACCTTCCCGACCTGCCCGAGTGACGACGCGACCTACACGTATGTGCCGGCCAGCGAGAACTTCAACTGCACGAACTTCCGTACCGTGGCTCCTGTCCACGCATACTAGGATTCACATACCACTCGAGTTCGGAAGGGCCGGCGGATATCCGCCGGCCCTTCTCGTTGCCCGGACCTCGCACGGCGCCGTCGCTCTGCTACGCTGACTTTGCACCGCACGCGACTGGAGGTTCCGTGTACTCAGTGCCTGAGTGGTTCTTCTTGCTCTCCGTCGGGCTGTTCGGACTTCTGTTCGGCAGTTTCGCCAACGTGCTGGTCTGGCGCTTCCCGCGCGGTGAGTCCGTGGTCTCTCCCGGGTCGCATTGCCCCGCATGTGACCACGCGATCAGGTGGCATGACAACGTGCCGGTGCTCTCATGGCTGGCGTTGACGGGGAGGTGCCGGGACTGTGGAGAGCGGATCGCGGTGCGCTATCCGCTGGTGGAGCTGCTGTCGGGACTTCTCTGGCTGACCGCCGCACTGCGCTTCGGGTTCTCGCTTAGGACCGTGGTCTGCGTCGCGTTCTTCTACATCCTCATGGTGCTCACGTTCATAGACCTCGACACGTACCGGCTGCCCAATGCCCTTGTGGGCGCTCTGGCGGTTATCGGTCTCATAGGCGCCGTGGTCTCACAGGTGACGGGTATCGAGGCGATCCCGCTGTTGTCTGTCTCCGGTGGAGGTCTTCTCGGTCAGCCGCTCGTCACAAGCGCTCTGGGAGCGCTTCTCGGCGCCGGCTTGAGCGGCGGGATCGCCGCGCTCTACGGGCGGCTCCGGGGCCGCACCGGACTGGGAATGGGCGATGTGAAGCTCCTTGGCGCGATGGGCGTGTTCCTGGGTCCGTTCGTGCTTATGGCTCTCTTCGTGGGCAGTCTGCTAGGCGCCATCTCAGGGCTTCTGGACGCGTTCCGGCGCGGTGAGTCCGCGGCGACGCACCGTGTACCCTTCGGTCCCTACCTCGCCCTCGGTGGAGTGGCCAGCGTGCTCGTCGGGCCGGCCGCGTGGGTCTGGTACCTGTCGTTGCTCGGTGCGGCCTGAGGGGCAGGCGATGCGCGGCGTCGCTCGGGCGCCGATGCCTGCGGAAACACGGGCGTGGCCTCTGCCCGCCGCATTGTGTACGATACTGGCTGTGTGACATGTGTCGGCGCCTCTGCGCGGAGGCCGCCGGCTCGCTGGTTGACGAATGCCGCGGTGTGCTACCATATCGAGCAGGAGCATAGCCGCAGCAGCAGTTCAAGCCTTAGTCGTAGCAGTGAAGTGGGGGACTCCAGTGGCTCCGATCTCCCTCGGTCCGTCTCCGGTCGTTGTCGGCCTGGACATCGGCACCGACCACATCAGGGTAGCCCAGGTCAAACCTGTGGGCGGTAGTTTCATGCTCACCGGCTACGCCATGGTCAGCGTTCCGATGGGGGCCGTGGTCGAGGGCGAGATCGTGGATGTCGAGGCGGTCGCCGCCTCCGTTCGCGAGATGGTCCGCTCGTCTGGACTGCACCCGAGAGACTGCACGATCGGCGTGTCCAACCAGAAGGTCGTCGTTCGACTTATCGATCTTCCCTACATGGAACGCTCCGAGCTCCAGGGGGCGATCCAGTACCAGGCGCAGGACTATATCCCGATCCCCATCGAGGACGCGATCCTGGACTTCCAGATCATCGGCGACTACATGACCTCCACGGACGAGCACATGATGGAGGTTCTGCTCGTCGCCGCGCAGCGCGACATGATCGGCAACGCCGTGCGCGCAGTGGAGGAAGCGGGCCTGCGGCTCCAGCAGATCGACGTGACGTCGTTCGCCATCGTGCGTGCGCTCATGGGTGCGAGCACCAGCGTGCTGCCCGACGAGGCCGATGAAGCGGGCGAGGCGACCGGCATCATCCACATCTCGGCCGGTCTCACCAACATCGCCGTGGTCGAGAAGGGGATCCCGCGCTTCACTCGTGTCTCCGCGCTGGCGGGCAACCAGTTCACGCAGGCGATCGCGAACTCTCTCAACCTCACCTTCGACGAAGCAGAGGATCTCAAGCTGCGGGTCGGCCTGCCGGACATCAATCAGCACGGGCAGAGCGACTTCCCGTCGGACATCGATCCGGTGCGCGCCCAGACGGCTCAGGACGCGCTCGAGCGCGAGGTGAGCAAGTTCATCGCCGAGGTCCGCCGATCGCTCGATTACTACCTCACGCAGGCGACGCAGGTGCGCACGATCCGCAAGATCCTGCTGACCGGGAGCGGCGCACAGTTGCGTTTCCTGGCGGGCTATCTCGAAAAAGGACTTCAGGCCGAGGTCAAACTCGCCGACCCTCTCTCTTGGATCCAGGTCGCGCCACAGGCAGCGACGCTCGTGCAGGCTGACAGGATGGGCGCTGTCGCGGCCATCGGTCTGGCCATGGGGGGTATGACGACGTGATACGCATCAACCTCCTTCCTCCCGAGATAGGGCAGAAGCGCAAGGACGAGCACCGCTGGCAGTGGGTCATCATCGGCGGCATCGTCGCTGCGGTCGTGTTCGCGGGAGTGTTCATGCTCCTGCAGTTGCAGGTCTCGATGAAGCAAGGCGAGGTCGCCTCCGTCAAGCAACAGGCGGCCGTACTCGGAGAGCAGGCACAGCGCTTCCAGATATTCCAGGAGAAGCAGGCCGACCTCGCGGTTCGGCGCGGCATCGTCGCCAGCGCGCTTGCCGGCCGTGTCGACTGGTCGCGGCTTCTTTCCGAGGTGGCGCTCGTGCTGCCGAGTGACATCTACCTCATCCAGATGGGTGCCGCCCAGCCGCTAGCGGGCGCGGCCGGTCTACCCGGCACGCCGGGCCAGCTCACCATCGGCGGCAAGGCGCTCGATGTGCCCAACGACGTTCCCGACCTCGGCTACCGGTCGATTGCGAAGCTGCTTTCACGCTTGGCTGAGCTTCAGCAACTCGACGGCGTGTGGCTCACCAACTCGGTGAAGCCGGCCGCTGCGACCGGGAGCATCGCACAGACCGACTTCTTCATCACGTTCGGTGTGACCGCCGAGATCTCCGCTCCCGCAACCGCGACTGCAAGTAGTCCGGGCGTTCCTGCCCCGCCGAGCCAATGACAGGTAGCGACCCGATGAACGAGGCGAGTCGATGAAACTGACGTCGATGCAGAAGATGCTCGCGGTGATCGCGCTCATGGCGGTCGTCGTGATCGCTGGCGTGGCCCTGCTCATCGTCCCCAAGTTCGGGGAGATGTCGACGCTCGAGGCCGAGCTGCAGGCCGCCAACGATCAGATCGCGCAGACGAAGGGCCTCCTGGCACAGCTCGAGCAGGCCAAGGCCAACGCGTCCGTGACGCAGGCGGAGCTGCTGGCGATCGGCAACCAGTTCCCGGAGAAGCCGGAGTTGCCGGCCCTGGTGATCGAGTTGCAGGATGTCTCGAACGCGGCGGGGATACGCTTCGACAACATCACCCCGAGCATGCCCGCGCCCACGGCAGGCGGGCAGTATTCAGAGGTACTGATCACGACGAGCGTCACCGGGGCTTGGCCCGACGTGCTCGACTACCTGCGTCGCCTCAATCGTATGACGAGGGCGATCCGTGTCACCGATGTGGCGATGACGCCGCTCGCGTCTGTCTCGACGACGTCGACGGAGGCGCCGGATATAGGAGCCTCCGTGTCTATGCGCGCGTATGTGATGAATGCGATCAGCCAGCAGCCGGCAGCGGTTCAGCCCGCGCCGGCCGTCGGACAGTGACACCCGCGGGAGGCTGCAGCCATGTCCGATGAGTCCATCCAGAGCGTGACCCCCGACGCTCCCGCGCCTGACAAGCCCGGGGGGTTCAAGGCGTTCTTCGCGACCACGCTGGGCAAGATCGTCATCATCGGCGGTGCGATCGTCGTCTTGCTGACGATCGTGACGGTGGTGGCCGTCATCGTTCTCGGCGCCATCGGCTTCAGCCTGTTCCAGACGGCGGTCGAGGAGATCCCCGGAAGCATCGTGACCACACAGACCGCCGGCTCTCAGGCGAGCACGTCGGTCGTCGCGGCCGTTCCGATGATCGAGAACAGCGAAGTGTTCACGCCACGCGACCCGTTCCAGCCTGTCGTCGTGCCTTCGAGCGCAACGGCCGTCGAAGGGTCCGCGGCGAGCACTGACGACGAGAACACACTCACGCTGCTCGAGATCATCGAGGAGAACGGTGTTCGCAAGGCGGTCCTGAGACTCGGCGCGACCATGTACACCCTCGCGGCGGGCGAGCAGCTGGGTAGCACCCCGTGGCAGGTGGTCACGGTCGGCACCAACAGCGCGACGATGCTGTACGGCGACTCACAGATCGTTCTCACCGTCGGACAGGGCGTCCAGACGAAGTAGCGCCGGTCGCCGCGCTCGACGAGCCTCCATGCGGGGTGGTCCTCGAAGCGGACCGCCCCGTTCGCTTATGGAGCCGGGGTAGGATCGAGACCGTTCGACGCGGGTGCGGGAGGCGTCGTGGAGTACCGGACAGCGGGCGAATCGCACGGGCAGACCATGGTCACCATCGTGACGGGTGTCCCCGCAGGCGTCGTCGTGACGCAGGAGGCCTTGGACGCCGACCTGGCGCGTCGACAGCGCGGCTACGGGCGCGGGGGCCGCATGGCCATCGAGACCGATCGCGCCGCGGTGCTGGCGGGTGTGCGCTGCGGCGTCACGACCGGAGCTCCGGTGGCGATCGGCGTCGTCAACCGGGACTGGGAGAACTGGACCGACGTGATGGCACCGTTCGGCGAGGCTTCCACGCGGGCCAGACTCACGACTCCGAGGCCGGGTCACGCCGATCTGCCCGGCATGCTCAAGACATCCACGTGTGATGCGCGTGACGTGCTCGAACGGGCAAGCGCGCGCGAGACGGCAGCCCGGGTCGCGGCGGGCGGGATCGCGCGAGCGCTTCTCGCCCAGGCGGGCGTACAGGTCTTCTCGTGGGTCGAACGGATAGGCGAGGCCACGTGCGGCAGAATCGATTCGGCCCGGGTCGAGACCGCGCTCGTGGAGGGGTCGGATGTCCGCTGTCCGGACCCGCAGGCCGCAGCCGCTATGCGCGCGGCCATCGACGTGGCGCGCGAGAGCGGGGAGAGTCTCGGGGGTGTCTTCGCCGTGGCGGCCGCAGGCGTCGTTCCCGGGATCGGGGGCTACGCGGACGCCGTGCTGCGTCTGGACGGGCGGCTCGCTGCCGCGATCATGTCGGTGCCGGCGATCAAGGCGGTGGAGATCGGCGACGGGCTCGGTTCCGCTGCGCTTCCCGGATCCGCTGTGCACGATCCCATCGTGTACGCGCCCGGCGAGGGCTATTCACGGACGACGAATCACGCCGGAGGCATCGAAGGCGGCATGTCGAACGGCGAGACGATCGTGCTGCGCGCGTCGATGAAGCCGATACCGACGCTGATGAGGCCGTTGCGCACCGTCGATGTCGAGACCCACGAGCCGGCTGACGCCTCGAAGGAGCGTTCGGACGTGTGTGCCGTGCCAGCCGCCGCGGTCGTCGCCGAGGCGGAGGTCGCCGTGGTCCTCGCCGACGCCTACTGCAGGAAGTTCGGTTGCGACAGCATGGTCGACCTGCTCGGCGCGCTCTCCGCGTACCGTGAACGCATCGCCCGGTAGGGCGCAGGAGCGATGATGCCTCGACACGTTCTCCTCATCGGATTCATGGGATCGGGCAAGTCCACGGTCGGGCGCCTCGTGGGAGAGTCGCTCGGCATGCCGTTCCTCGACCTTGATGCACAGGTCGTCGCTACCGGCGGGCGCACCATCGAGGAGATCTTCGCGGCGCAAGGGGAGTCGGGATTCCGCGCCGTGGAGTCGGCCGCTCTCGAGGCGCTTTCCGGATCCGATCACGCGGTCATCGCGTGCGGCGGGGGCGTCGTGCTCGATGACGCGAACCGCTCGCTTCTCAAGCGACTCGGCACAGTCGTGTATCTGCAGGTGAGCGCCGAAGAGGCGCTCGCCCGCATCGGTGACACGTCGGGGCGACCTTTGCTCGCCGGTGGAGGAGTCGCGATGGCGTCGGCGCTGCTCCGGTCGCGGGAAGCGCTCTATGAGGCGACCGCGGACGTGACGGTGTCGACTGCGGGCAGGACACCGCGTGAGGTGGCCGACTCTGTCGTGACCGCGGTCGGGTGCAGATCGTGACCGGCGGCGGACTCAGGGTCTCGTCGAGCACCGGCTCGTACCCGGTGAGGATAGGCTCGGGCGTTCTCAGGGATATCGGGTCATCGGTGGCCGGCTGCGGCGTGCGCTCCGTGGCGATCATCACTGACACGACGGTCAAAGGACTCTACGCGGACGAGGCCGTCGCCTCCTTGCGGGAGGCGGGCGTCAGTGTCGTCGTGCTCGAGGTCCCACCGGGTGAGACGGCGAAGTCGTGGTCTCGCGCTGGTGAACTGCTGCAGGAGATGTCCGGACTCGCGTTGAACAGGGACGACGCGGTCATCGCACTCGGCGGTGGCGTCATCGGGGATCTGGCCGGGTTCTGCGCGGCCGTCTACATGCGCGGGATCGGCGTGTTCCAGGTCCCTACGACACTGCTCGCGCAGGTCGACAGCTCGATCGGAGGCAAGACGGGTCTCGACCTCCCGCGGGGGAAGAACCTCGTCGGGTCGTTCTGGCCTCCGCTCGGAGTGCTGACCGATACGGGATGCCTGGCGACGCTCGGTCCCGGTGAGTGGCGCAGCGGGATGGCTGAGGTCGCGAAGTCCGCGATCCTTGACGGTGTCCCGTCGCTCGAAGGGCTCGAGCGAGATGCCGCAGCGCTTGGTGAGCGCGCTGCGGGCGCGGTCGAGCGAGCGGTCGTCATGGCAGCCGGGTTCAAGGCGCGGGTCGTGTCGCACGACGAACGTGAGGCCGGGATGCGCGAGGCGCTCAACTACGGTCACACGCTCGGCCATGCGATCGAGCGCGTGGCCGGCTACGGAGCGGTCGCGCACGGGATCGCAGTCGCCGAGGGCATGCGCTTCGCCGCGCGACTCGCGGAACGGATCGGCGTCGGCGATCCAGCGTGGAGTGTCCGCCAGGATCACCTTCTCGACTCGCTCGGGCTGACTCGCACGGGCTGTCCATACGATGCGGCGGCGCTCCTGTCGGCGATGCGATCGGACAAGAAGGTCCGTGCGGGCGAGATCCGTTTCGTGCTCAGCACTGGGCCGGGTCTGTGGGAGGCACGCCCGATCGGGGATGCCGAGTTGACCGCCACACTGTCAGAATGGTCCGCGTAGCACCCCAGCGGTTTCGCGACGAAGGAGTCCGACATGGTGAAGGTACTCGTGCTCAACGGGCCCAACCTCAACCTCCTCGGCGTCCGTGAGCCCGGCGTGTACGGGAACGACACGCTCGAGGACATCGAGGTCATGGTCGCCGGGCGTGCCGCCGACCTGGGCGCCCGAGTGAGCTTCGTCCAGTCGAATCACGAGGGTGTCTTGATCGATACGCTGCACGCGGCCGCCGGCAGCTTCGACGCGGTCGTGTTCAACCCGGGCGCCTACACGCACTACGCGTACGCGCTGCGGGACGCGGTCGCCGCTGCACAAGTCCCCGTCGTCGAGGTGCACCTGTCCAACATCGCCGGCCGCGAGGAGTTCAGGCGCTCCAGCGTCATCGCGCCTGCGTGTGTGGGCCAGATCAGCGGGTTCGGTCCGCGCTCCTACATCCTCGGTCTCGAGGCGGCGGTCGGACATCTGAGCGAGTCGCGATGAACACCGCGGGCAGGCTCGCGGCGTTCCGGCGGCGCCTTGCGGGCGAGGAGGGCGAGGCGGCGCTTGTGACCTTGCCCGTCAACATGCGCTACCTCACCGGATTCGAGGGTGTCTTCGACGAGGGGATCGCTGCCGCAGTGCTGGTGACTGCCGACGTCGCCCGCTTCTACACCGACTTCCGCTATGCCGAGGCTGCCAAGGTCGCCGCCGCAGGGACGCCCTGGGCGGTCCACATCCAGGCGGATTCGCTCTATGTCGAGATCTGCCGAGAGTTGCGTGCCGAGGGTATCAGCACCCTGACGATCGAGGACTCCGTTCCCTTCGGCCGCTTCAAGTTCATATCCGAGCAGTTCATCGGTCGCGTGGTCGTCGCCGAGCACCAGATCGAGGATCTGCGGCAGGTCAAGGAGACTGCGGAGATCGAGGCGATCCAGCGCGCGGCCGCACTGACCGACAGGGCCTTCGATCATATCCTCGGCTTCATCCGCGCGGGGATGCGCGAGGTCGACATCGCGGTCGAGCTCGAGGGCTACATGCGCATGAACGGCTCCGAAGGGCTCGCGTTCGACTCGATCGTGGCCAGCGGACCGAACTCGGCGCGCCCGCACGCGGGCGTGACAGACCGCGTCATCAACGACGGCGAGTTCCTTAAGCTCGACTTCGGCGCTCGGGTCGACGGCTACTGCTCTGACATGACGCGAACGGTGATGGTGGGAGAGGCCACCGCCGAGCACCGCCGGATCTACGATGCGGTCCTTCTGGCGAACGAAGCCGCGATCGCCGGCGCCCGGGCGGGAATGGCGGGCAGTGACATCGACGCGATCGCCCGGGACCTCCTCACGGCGAAGGGATTCGGCGAGAACTTCGGCCACGGTCTCGGTCATGGAGTCGGTCTTGCCGTCCACGAGCTGCCCTCGCTCGGGCGTGCCTCTCGCGGTCCGGTGCGGTCGGGGTCGGTCGTCACCATCGAGCCCGGTGTGTACCTGCCCGGCTTCGGCGGTGTTAGAATCGAGGACCTCGTCGTGGTCGAGGACGGCGGCGTTCGTCTGCTGTCCCACTCGCCGAAGGAACTGATACAGGTATAGCGTCGCGATCGAGCGACCTCCGCACGCAAGTCGCGTCCGGCTGCGCGCGGGCCACGAAGGAAAGGCGTCCGGCACCCCATGGCGGTCACGACAAACAACCTCAAGAACGGCATGGCGATCTCCTACGACGGGAAACTGTGGGTGATCGTCGAGTTCCAGCACGTGAAGCCCGGCAAGGGTGGTGCCTTCGTCCGCACGAAGCTCAAGGAGATCAAGAGCGGACGCGTCGTGGACATCACGTTCAGAGCGGGCGAGAAGCTCGAAGACGTCCGCATGGAGACCAAGAACCTCCAGTACCTGTACAACGACGGCTCGTCGTATCACTTCATGGATACGGAGATCTTCGAGCAGTTCGAGTTGTCTGCGGACTTCGTCGGTGAGACCGCGAAGTGGCTCAAGGAGAACGACGTGGCGACCGTGCTCATCGCCGGCGGAGACATGATGGGCGTCGAGCCGCCGATGTTCGTCGAGCTCGAGATCACCGAGACCGACCCGGGCTTCAAGGGCGACACGGTCCAGGGTGGCACGAAGCCGGCGAAGCTCGAGACAGGGGCGGTGGTCGCGGTGCCGCTGTTCCTGAACACGGGTGACAAGATACGCGTCGACACGCGCGAGGGCGGACGGTACGTCACGCGCGTCTAGGCGCACGCCAGGAGCGTCCGAAGCACGTTCACGAAGGTGGCGCGATGACGCGCCACCTTCGCTATACTGTTCACTCAATCGCCCGGGTGCTCAAGGACCGGGGCCGCCTGCAAGCCGACGGTCAGGGGAGCCATGCGACCGGTCCGCATAACAGACACCACGCTGCGCGACGCTCACCAGTCGCTGTGGGCGACGCGTATGACGATCGGCGACATGCTGCCGATCCTTCCCACTATGGACAGCGTCGGCTACTGGTCGCTGGAGGTCTGGGGTGGCGCGACGTTCGACGCCGCGCTGCGCTTCCTGGATGAGAACCCGTGGGAGCGGCTCCGCACCATCAAGAGCCACTGCCCCAAGACGCCTCTGCAGATGCTTCTGCGCGGGCAGAACCTTGTCGGCTACCGCCACTACAGCGACGAGATCGTGACGCGCTTCGTGCACGCCTCGAAGCGAAACGGTATCGACGTCTTCCGCGTCTTCGACGCCCTCAACGACATACGCAACGTCGAGACGTCGGCACGCGCGATCAAGGAGTGCGGTGGCCATTTCGAAGGCGCCATCTCCTACACCGTCAGCCCCGTTCACACACTCGACAGCTTCGTCGAGTACGCGCAGAGGCTCAAGGAGCTGGGTGCGGACACCATCTGCATCAAGGATATGGCGGGCATGCTCACGCCGTATCGCACCGAGAAGATGGTCAGGGCGCTCGTGGACGAGGTGGGACTCCCGGTCCACGCCCATTGTCACTACATCGGTGGCATGGCTCCCATGAACTACCTCAAGGCGGTGGAGGCGGGTGCGGAGATCGTCGACACGGCCGTGGTCGCCCTGGCGTTCGGCAACAGCCAGCCCGCCGGCGAGATGATCGTCGCCGCGCTCAAGGAGAGCCCCTACGACACCGGCCTCGACCTCGATCTGCTTTTCGAGATCGCGCACTACTGGGAGAACGTCCGCGAGAAGAAGCGGTTGATGCGCGGTATCACGACACTGCTGTCGATGGAGGTCTTCAGCCACCAGGTCCCCGGTGGCATGATGAGCAACCTGGTCTCACAGCTCGACATACAGAAGGCCGGCGACCGATTGCCCGACGTGCTGGCGGAGATCCCGCGGGTACGCGCCGAGGTCGGCTACCCGCCGCTCGTGACGCCGCTGTCACAGATCGTCGGAACACAGGCGGTCCTGAACGTCTTGACGGGCAAGCGCTGGTCGGTCATCCCGCGTGAGATGAAGGACTACGTTCGCGGCTGGTACGGCAAGGCCCCCGGTTCGATGGACCGCGAAGTCGTCGCCAAGGTCCTCGGCGACGATGCACCGCTGGCGGCCGATATCCGCCCGGGTTCGCTCGTGACCACCACCTACGACGAGGTCGCCGCAGAGATAGGCGATCTCGCCAAGAGCGAGGAGGACGTTCTCATGTACGCCCTCTTCCCGGTCGAGGCACGGCAGTACCT
The DNA here is from genome assembly GCA_030651905.1 of Coriobacteriia bacterium. Taxonomy (GTDB): domain Bacteria; phylum Actinomycetota; class Coriobacteriia; order Anaerosomatales; family PALSA-660; genus JANYAK01. The sequence continues at coordinate 25,029 of JAUSBS010000065.1, read as the reverse complement.
CTCAGCTCACCGCGACGGCGCCGAGAAGGCCGTCTTCATGATGGGCGAGGAGATCAACGCATTCAGGGAGGAAGAATCCGTGGACGTCAACCAGATCCGCGAACTCATCAAGATCGTCGAGGCGTCCGACATCACCGAGGTCGTCGTCGAGGAGAACGGCGCGACCATATCGGTGCGGAAGGGCAACGTCTTCATCGCACCCGCCTCGGCGGCCTCACAGGCACCTTCGGCGACCGTGACGGGAACTGTTCCCGCGGTTCCTGACGCCACCGCACGCCCCGCGGCGTGGAAGGAGCTCAAGGCCCAGTTGGTCGGCACGTTCTACCGGTCTCCCGCTCCGGGCGCGGGCCCGTTCGTACAGGTCGGTGACGTCTTCGAAGAAGGCCAGCCTCTGTGCATCCTCGAGGCGATGAAGCTCATGAACGAGATCGACGCGCCTGAGCGCGGCATCGTTCAGGAGATAGCGGTCGAGGACGGCAAGACCGTGGAGTACGGCACTGTCCTGTTCTACTACGAGCCCATCGCTTAGCAGCGACGGCACGAGCGGCTAGGGTGGCCATGCGCGAGTTCGGCAAGATACTCATAGCGAACCGCGGCGAGGTCGCCCTGCGGGTCATCCGTGCATGCCGGGAGCTCGGTATCGGCACGGTCGCGGTCTACTCCGAAGCAGACCGTGACTGTCTGCATGCGCGCATGGCGGACGAGTCCGTGTGCATCGGGCCGCCCCCCTCCGCGGGAAGCTACCTCAGCGTCGCCAACATCATCTCCGCGGCCCTGGTCACGGGCGCGAACGCGGTCCATCCCGGCTACGGCTTCCTGGCCGAGAACGCGAACTTCGCCCGCGCCTGCGCTGACTCCGGTCTCATCTTCATCGGACCGTCCCCCGACGCGATCGAGCGCATGGGCGACAAGGCCGTCGCCAGGGAGACGATGATGAAGGCCGGGGTCCCGTGCGTCCCCGGCTCGGATGGTCCCGTCGCGACGGAGGCCGAGGCCTTGCGCTTCGCCGCGCAGGTCGGGTATCCGGTGCTCATCAAAGCGGCCGCGGGCGGAGGCGGCCGCGGCATGCGAGTAGCCGCGGACGCCGAGTCGCTCGCGTCGAGCATGCAGGCTGCGAAGGCTGAGGCCGCCGTCGCGTTCGGCAACGACACCGTCTACATCGAGAAGTACCTGACGCGCCCCCGGCACGTCGAGTTCCAGGTGCTCGCAGACGCCCACGGCAACGCGGTCCACCTCTTCGAACGTGACTGCTCGGTCCAGCGACGGCACCAGAAACTGATCGAGGAGTCACCTTCGCCGGCGCTCGACCCGGCCACTCGCCTCGCGATGGGTGAGGCCGCTCTCAAGGCCGTCCGCGCCGTCGACTACGTCAATGCGGGCACCGTGGAGTTCCTTCTCGACGAGGACGGCTCGTTCTACTTCATGGAGATGAACACCCGCGTGCAAGTCGAGCATCCGGTCACCGAGGCCGTCACCGGCATCGACATCATCAAGGAGCAGATCCGCATCGCGGCGGGGCATCCGATGAAGCACACCCGCCAGGAGGAGATCGTCCAGCGCGGGCACGCCATCGAGTTCCGTATCAACGCGGAAGACCCGTCCGCGAACTTCCGCCCCAATCCGGGTCGCATCGAGGTCTTCAACCCTCCCGGTGGTTTCGGCGTGCGTGTCGACAGCCACATCTACTCGGGATACCACGTGCCGCCGAACTACGACTCTCTCCTCGGGAAGCTGATCGTCTGGGGGGAGACGCGTGACGAAGCGGTGAACCGGGCACGGCGAGCGCTCGACGAGTTCATCGTCGTGGGCATCCCGACCACCATCCCGTTCCATCAGGTGGTCGTCGACAACGAGTACTTCCAGCGGGGCGAGGTCTATACTGACTTCGTCGAGCGGCACATCCTCTTCGAGTGAGATGCCGCGTGGATCCGCGAAGGGCGACTTCCGCGTGCGAAAGGACGGGAACGCTGCGATGAGCACAGAGATGCGCTTCGAGGGCCTCGACGTCGCCCCGGGTGTGCTTGAGACGATCGTCACTCTCGCCGCGACGGAGGTCGAGGGAGTCGCGTGCGTAGACTGCTCCGGACTCGCCGGGCTGATGCAGAAGGCGGGACGTACGAAGTCCGTCGAGGTATCGCTCGCCGACGACGGCGGCTTCGCCGTGACCGTCCACATGTCCGTGGGCTACGGCCGTCCACTTCGCGCCATCGCCGCCGATGTCCAGCACGCGGTCGCCGACGCCCTCGAGTCGCAGACAGGTCACGAGGCATCGAACGTGGACGTGTTCATCGACGCGATCGTGTTCCCCCAGTAGCGTCGCCAGGCCGGACACCGGATCACACACTCCAACACGACGAGAAAGCGCCCATGCTCGAACGACGCAAGGCTCGCCATCAGGCGCTTCACATCCTCTACCAGCGGGAGATCACAGAGGAGGCTCTGTCGCGCATCCTTGCGGACGGCACCTATAGCGTCGAGGATGGCGAGCCATCCGAGTTCTGCGGCCAGCTTCTGCTCGGCGTCGAGGCGCATCAGGCTCGCATCGATGCCACCATCGAGGACATCTCGGAGAACTGGACGCTCTCCCGCATGCCGCTCGTCGATCGCAACATCCTGCGCCTCGCCGTCTTCGAGATGCTCTATCTGGACGAGGTGCCCGATTCGGTCTCGATCAACGAGGCGGTCGAGATGGCGAAGGTCTACGGCGGGGAAGACTCGTCGAAGTTCGTGAACGGCATCTTGGGACGTCTGGCCGAGGTGGGCGCGGCCTACGAGTCGGCGGAGGGTTCGGACTAGATGAGTGACGAGCGATATACGTTCGAAGCGACCCGCACGCGGCTCGACGAGATCCTCGTCCAGGTCCGCAAGAAGGACACGTCGCTCGAGCAGAGCCTCGAGCTGCTGGAGGAGGGCGTGCGCCTCGCCAACCTGTGCAACGAGCTCATCGATCAGACGTCGTGGCGACCGACCGACGTCGCTGCCGGATCCGATGACGTCGACGACGTCGGACTGACGATCGATCCTGAGGTGCCGGTGTCTGCGGCGGTGGAACCGCCCGAGGACGCCCCGATCACCGCGCCCATCGAGGACGACGCGCGGGACTGACTGAGAAGCAACGGCGGCAACGGCGTGGTGACGCTCGGCCTCCGCCATTTGAGCGTGTCGCTCGCGGGTACTATGCTTGGTGGGGCCGACCCCTTGTCCGGCCTCTTCCCGTAGGGAGAGAAAGAGGATCCGCTTTGGGTCTTGACCCCATCCTCGACAGCATCGCCTCACCCGACGACCTCAAGGTCCTCGATGGGGAGCGCTTGGATGCGCTCGCCGCAGAGATCCGTGCCCGACTGGTGCAGACGGTCGCGAAGACCGGCGGTCATCTCGCGCCGAACCTCGGTGTCGTGGAGCTGACACTCGGACTCCTGCGCGCACTCGACACGCCCAAGGACCGGGTCATCTGGGATGTCGGCCACCAGAGCTACGTCTACAAACTCCTCACCGGTCGACGCGAGCGGTTCGGCACGCTTCGGCAGTACGGCGGCGTCTGCGGTTTCCCGAAGCGCAGCGAGTCCCCGTACGACGCTTTCGACACCGGCCACGCATCGAACTCGATCTCGTGCGCGCTCGGTATCGCGTGCGCCCGGGACGCGCGTGGTGGCGACGAGCGCGTGGTCGCCGTCATCGGCGACGGCTCGATGACCGGGGGCATGGCGTTCGAAGCGCTCAACCATGCCGGCCATCTCGGCACGAAGCTCATCGTGGTGCTCAACGACAACGAGATGTCGATCTCGGAGAACGTGGGCGCTCTCGCCAGCTACCTCGCACGCGTTCGACTCGATCCGCGGTACACGAGGCTGCGCGACGGCGTCGAGTCGACGGTGGCTCGGATACCCGGCGTCGGCGCGGCGATGGTCGCCGCGGGTGAGGCCGCCAAGGAGTCCTTCAAACAGCTGGTCGTGCCCGGCATGCTCTTCGAGGAACTGGGATGGACCTACGTCGGTCCGATCAACGGTCACGACGTGCAGGCGGTGCAAGACGCCGTCGAGTGGGCCGGCGAACACGACGGCCCGGTGATCGTTCACGCGGTGACGCGCAAGGGCGCCGGCTACGAGCCCGCTGAGAGCAATCCGGACATCTTCCACGGCGTGTCGCCCTTCGAGATAGCCACAGGGAAGGTCAACGGGTCGGGTGGGCCCCCCAGCTACACGGAGGTCTTCGGCGCCGCGCTCGTCGAAGAGGCCGCGCGCGACGAGCGTATCGTGGCCATCACGGCCGCCATGCCGTCCGGTACCGGCCTCGACCGGTTCGCGAGCGCGTATCCGGGCCGCTTCTACGACGTCGGCATCGCCGAGCAGCACGCGGTCGGGCTCGCGGCCGGACTGGCGCTCGGGGGCCTTCGGCCGGTCGTGGCCATCTACTCCACGTTCCTGCAGCGGGCGTACGACCAGGTCATCATGGACGTGTGCCTTCAGAACCTTCCGGTGGTGTTCTGCCTCGACCGCGCGGGGCTCGTCGGTGAGGACGGCCCGACACACCACGGCGTGTTCGACCTGACGTACTTGCGCGCGGTCCCGAACCTGACTCTGGCGGCGCCAGCCGACGAGGCGGACCTCGTGGACATGCTCCACACCGCGCTGAACGCCGAAGGCCCGTTCGCCATACGCTATCCGAGAGGCCGCGCGCAGGGCGCCTCGCTTCCCAAGGAGCCGACGATCCTCGACGCGGGCCGTGCCCAGGTCCGTCGCACGGGGACCGATGTCGCACTGTTGGCGGCCGGCCGGATGGTCGACGTCGCTGAGCGCGCCGCGCCGCTGCTCATGGAGGCAGGCGTCTCGGCCTCGGTGGTCAACTTGCGGTGGGTCAAGCCGCTCGATCTCGAGACCGTCTCGTGGGCCGCACAGAAGCATGCGCTGGTCGTGACCCTTGAGGAGAACAGCAGCGTCGGGGGAGTCGGAGCGGCGGTGCTCGAGGCGCTGTCCGACATGGCGATCACTCGACCCGTGCTCCACCTCGGTGTACCCGACTGCTTCGTGACCCACGGGGCGATGGACCGGTTGCTCTCGGATATCGGCCTGACGCCGTCGGCTGTCCGCGATGCTGTCATCGGCCGCCTCGAAGGTGTCCGTTCCGGGGAGGGCGACCGACGTGACGCGCCGCAGAGCAGACGCCGCGCTCGTTGATGCGGGGCTCTTCGCCTCTCGAGAACAGGCGAAGGCCGCGATCATCGCCGGACGCGTCAGGATCGGCGACAGCCCTGTCGTGAAGCCCGGCCAGCCTGTCGACGACGAGGTCGTCTTCTGGGTCGAGCCCGCTCAGGAGTACGTCTCGCGCGGCGGACACAAGCTCGCTGGAGCGCTCGACGTCTTCGGGATCGACGTGGATGGCATGAGCGCTGTGGACGTCGGCGCCTCGACCGGAGGGTTCACCGACTGTCTGCTCCAGCGCGGCGTCGTCTCGGTCACGGCGGTCGACGTCGGCTACGGCCAGCTCGCCTGGAAGCTTCGGCAAGATCCCAGGGTGACGGTCGTGGAGCGCACGAACATGCGGTCCGTCGACGGGGACCTGCCCGGTGCGCCGTTCGGACTCGCCGTCATCGACGTGTCGTTCGTCGGGCTGGCCAAGATCCTTCCCGCGGTGTCCACGGTTCTTGGCGAGTCGGGCGAGATGGTCGCGTTGGTAAAGCCACAGTTTGAAGCTGGTAAGGCACGTGTGGGAAAACGAGGTGTGGTGCGCGACGCCGCGGTACACGTCGACGTCCTCCAAGACGTGATCGTGTTCGCGGGCACGCACGGCTGGGGTCTTCTCGGACTGACGTGGTCGCCCATCACCGGTCCGGAAGGTAATATCGAGTTCTGGGTCCGCCTCGGGCGCGGTGCCGAGTCTGTGCCAGTCGACATCGACGGCATCGTTCGCGCCGCACACGACGCTTTGGGAGGCCGGTAGACGTGCGCGTTCTCATCGTCCCCAACTCTGACAACGGCCACGCCGTCGAGGCGGCTCGGTCGCTGTCCGCGCACCTAGCCCGACAAGGTCATGAGCCGCTTCTAGCCGAATCGGACGCAGTGGCGATCGGGCTGGACGATCGCGGAGCTGCTGTCGGCGCATTCGGCGAACTCGATCTTGTCGTGGCCCTCGGGGGTGACGGTACGATCCTGAAAGCGGTCCATCTTCTCGACGGATCGGGTGTCCCCATCCTCGGGGTGAACCTCGGCCGCCTGGGCTTCCTGGCGGGTGCGGACGGGGACGGACTCATCCCGGCTGTCGAGAAGGCGTTGGCGGGAGAGGGCGTGATCGAGCGCCGGCGCACGCTGGAGGTCACCATTCGACTCGGCGGACGTGCCGGGGGTGTTCATCACGTGCTCAACGAGGTCTTCGTCGGGCGAGGCCCCGGCGGGCGTGCGGTCAACATGGCGGTGGCCGTGAACGGTGTCGAGCTCACGCGCGCGGTCTGCGACGGCATGATCGTCGCGACGCCGACAGGCTCGACCGCGTACGCACTGTCGGCCGGCGGCCCGGTGATGGCTCCGGACGTTGCCGGGATGCTGGTCGTCACCGTGAATCCGCACACGTTGGTCTCTCGACCGGTCGTGCTCGGCCCCGGTGACGTGGTGACCCTGACCGCGCCCGATCCCGCGCGCGCGGGCGTGTGTGTGATGGTGGACGGCGACACGCTGCCGTGTCGCGCCGCCCTCGATCGTGTCGATGTCCGGGTCGGTCCGCAGGAGGTGGCTCTCGTGCGACTGGACGGTCGCGGCTTCTACGAGACCGCGCGAGACACGTTCTTCGGGGGTTAGGGTGCTCGAGGAACTGCATGTCGCCGATCTGGCGCTCATCGAGGACGTGTGGCTGGAGCTGGGTCCCGGACTGACCGTGCTCACCGGTGAGACGGGCGCGGGCAAGACGGTCCTCGTGGGCGCGCTCAAGCTGCTCCTCGGTGAGCGTGCCGATCCGACGATGGTGCGTGCGGGTGCGGAGGAAGCTGTCGTGGAGGGTCGCTTCTCGCTCGATGGCGCGGAGCGGACCGCACGCAGACGTATCTCGGCCGAGGGCCGGAGCCGCTGTTATCTCGACGGGGAGATGTCGACGGTCGCAGGGCTGTCTGAGGCGTTCGGCGACGCGGTGGACCTGCACGGCCAGCACGACCACCAGGCGCTGCTGTCTCCGTCGAGCCACGCGGCGTATCTCGATCGATTCATCGGTGCGCCCGCGAGCACGGCACTGCAGGAGTACCGTGACGCCCTGCGTGCGGCCGACGGCGCGGCATCCGAGCGCGACGCTCTCGCTGCGGCGATGCACGACCGGGACCGTCGAGTCGACCAGCTCGCGTACCAGGTCGCCGAGATCGACGCGGTCGGACCGACGGCGGGTGAAGACGACGCGATCGACGCCAGATTGCCGGTACTGCGACACGGCGAGCGACTCGCCGGCGCGGCGTCGGTCGCGTTCGGTCACCTGAAGGGCGATGGCGGGGCATCAGACGCGCTGTCGGAGGCGCTGGCGGCCCTGCAGCCGGTCGAGGGACTCGATCCCGAGATGGACGCTCTGGCCGCGCGGCTGGGTGAGGCCGCGATGAGCCTCGAGGACGCTGGGGCCGACCTGCGGCGCTACGGTGAGGGTGTCGAGTACGACCCGGCTGCGCTCGATTCTGCCGAGACACGGCTGGCCGCCCTCACCGGCCTGAAACGCAAGTACGGCCCGACACTCACGGACGTGATCGAGGCGCGGGAGGCGGCGGTGTCGGCGCTCGAGACGCTCGAGTCCGGCGAAGAGGGTCTGCGACGGGCAGAAGAGCGCGTCGCGGCCGCGGAGGACGCCCTCGTGGCCGCCGCCACGGGTCTTGCCGTCGTTCGCAGCGACGCCGCGTCGGGCTTCACCACAGCACTCGCCGACGCGGCCCGCGATCTCGCGATGCTCTCGGCGGCGTTCGACGTCGCGTTCACGCCGCTGTCTCGGGCGCTGTGGTCTCCAGACGGGCATCAGCGTGTCGAGTTCCTCTTCTCGAGCAACGCCGGCGAACCACTACGGCCGCTGGTGCGTATCGCCTCGGGCGGTGAGGTCTCGCGCGTGATGCTCGCGCTCAAGAGCGTTCTCGGCGCCGCGGACGTCGTGCCGGTGCTGGTCTTCGACGAGGTCGATGCCGGCATCGGAGGCGCGACGGCACTGGCGGTGGGTCGCAGGCTCGCGGCGCTGGCGCAGCGCCACCAGGTGCTCGTCGTCACGCATCTGCCACAGGTCGCGGCCTTCGCCGACCATCACCTGGTGGTGAGCAAGGCGGAGCGCGACGGCCGCACCTTCACCCTTGTGCAGGAGGCGTCGGGCGACGAGCGTGTCGCCGAGGTCGCGCGGATGCTGTCCGGCAGCGATACGGAGGCCGGCCTGGCGCACGCACGGGAGCTGCTCACCGAGGTGGGAGCCAGGACCGTCTGATACACTCCCTGACGTCCCCGGGCAGCGGCTCCGGGACGGATCGCCCGCGTTTCGGAAGGACCGCATGCGCTACCAGGGCACAGCGCGACTCGACAAGCGAACGAAGGACCTCGTCAAGCGACTCGGTCCTTCGGACATCGCCATCATCGATCACGAGGACATCGACCGCGTGAGCGCCGAGGGGCTGCTCTCGACCGGCGTCGAGGTCGTCGTGAACGCATCGCCGTCCATCAGCGGCACGTACCCGAACCTTGGTCCGCTGTTGCTCACGCGCGGCGGCGTGCGTGTGCTCGACGCCGTGGGTCCCGAGGTGTTCGACCGGGTGAAGGACGGGCAGGCGCTCGAGCTCATCGACGACCGGCTGTACGCCGACGGGCAGGTCGTGGCCGAGGGCTCCCGCCTCACCGTCGAGTCGGTCGAGCGCGCCATGGAGGACGCCAAGGCCGGCATGGGCGATCGTCTCGACGAGTTCGCCCGCAACACCATCGAGTTCCTCGACAAGGAGAGGAGCTTGCTGACCGACGGCGTGGGGCTGCCCGAGGTGAGCACTCCGATCGACGGGCGGCACGTTCTCGTGGTCGTTCGAGGCTACGACTACCGTGAGGACATCAACACGCTCAAGCCCTACATCCGTGAGGTCAAGCCCGTACTGATCGGTGTCGACGGTGGAGCGGACGCACTCATCGAGGCAGGGTTCAAACCGCACATCATCATCGGAGACATGGACTCGGTCACCGATGAGGCCCTGCGCAGCGGTGCGGAGCTCCTGGTCCACGCGTACCCTGACGGCCGCGCCCCGGGCATGGCGCGCCTCGACGAGCTCGGCGTCAAGGGAACGGCATGGCCGCTGGCCGCGACGAGCGAGGACCTCGCGCTGCTGCTGGCATACGAGAGCGGCGCTGACCTCATCGTGGCTGTGGGGACGCACGCGAACCTGATCGAATACCTGGACAAGGGGCGCAAGGGGATGGCCTCGACGTTCCTCGTGCGGCTGAAAGTCGGCCCCAAGCTCGTCGACGCCAAGGGCGTGAACAAGCTCTACCGCGCTACGCCCGGCCTCACCGACCTGGCGTTCATCGTCGGAGCGGCACTTGTTCTCGTGACCGTGATCGTCCTTATCTCCTCGACGGCGAGGACCGGGCTGGCGCTGCTGCTTCTGCGGCTCCGCGCCTCGCTCGGGCTGTAGTACCACCATCCAAGGAGCGCGAAGAACATGTACAACCTCCGCTATCACATAGCCTCGCTCGTGGCGGTATTCCTGGCGCTCTCGGTCGGGCTGCTCCTCGGGACGATCGTCGTCGAGCGCGGTGTGCTCAACACTCAGAAGACCTCGCTCGTCCAGGGCCTGCAGAAGGACTACGACCGGTTGCGCTCGGACATCGAGGTCATCACCGCTCGTGCCGACACGGCTGGCGCGTTCTCGAGCGAGGCGGAGGCGGCCGTCATCCGGGACATGCTGACGGGCAAGACGATCGTAGTCGTCGCCGACCCGAGCTCGGCGGAGTCGGTCAAGTACGCTGTCGACACGATCCGCGCCGCCGGCGGCACGGCCGCTATCGCGACGCTGACGGAGCCAGGTCTGGCACTGGGCAACGCCGGCGTGCTGAAGGCCGCGGCGACGGCGCTCGCCGTACCGGAGGCGTCGCTCGACCAGACGCGCGTGACGGCGGAGTTGGCTCGTGAGTGGACCACCCCGGGGGGCGCGCGCACTCTGACGAACGCGCTCGTGGCCGCCGGAGCGCTGAAACTCGATTCCTTCTCGGCACCTGCGGCCGCCGACGGCGTCATCCTGGCCTCCGTATGGAGCGACAAGCCGGATGCCGCAGCGCTCGCCCTGGGGACGGCGATGACCGGTCCGGGACGTTCGGCGGTCGGAGTGGAGACGACGAATCGTTCGACGGGTCTCGCGCGAGCGGCCGTCGGCGCGGGTCTATCGGGTGTCGACGACATCGATGAGACGTTCGGCCGCGTCTCGATGGTGTGGCTCGTCGCGGGTCGCGCGAGCGGACTCTACGGTGTCGGCAAGGGCGCGGTGGGTCGCTACCCCTCGCCGCTCTTCCCGGCCCAGTAGCGCTAGCGACCGTTCGCGCGCGGTCGTCGTTCGAACGCGAGCGCGACTATCGCGCGCGCCACATGCGCGAACTGCACTCCGCGGTGGGCGAAGCCTGCGACGTCCCGGCCCGTGGCCGCGTGTGACATCTCCGTAGGTACCTCGACCACCCGGAGTCCGGCGCGCAGAGCGCGTACCGTGAGTGCGACCTCGACCCCATAGCCGAAGGCGAAGGGCGTGACGGCGTCGAGCGCAGTGCGGCCGAGCGCGCGCTGGCCGGAGAGGGGAGCGGTCGGCTCGAACCCCTGCCCGCCCAGCGTGCGGATGCCCGCACGCGCCAACCCTTTGACGAGACCGAAGCCGGCCTTGCCCGTCGGCCTCGGGAACGTGGCGACGGTCATGTCCGCTTCCCCGCGGAGTAGGGGGCCGAGAAGGCGCTCACCCTGACTCGCGCTCTCACCGAGATCGCCGTCGAGGAGCAGCACCACGTGGGCGTCGTCCCGGACCGAGGCGAGGCCCGCGTCCAACGCCGCCCCCTTGCCGACATTGCGTCCCAGGCGCAGGACTTCGGCGCCGGCCGCCTCGGCTCGCGCCGCCGTGTCGTCCGCGGAGCCGTCGTCGATGACCAGCACGCGGTCGACGCCGGCTATCCGTGCGGTGGCCGCGACCGTGGTGGCGATGCGCTCCGCCTCGTCGTGCGCCGGGATCAGCGCGACCACGGTCATGGTCTCGCCGCCTTCGGGCGCAGGCGGTCGACCACGCGCCGAAGCATGGTCACTCCATCGTGGAGCTCATCGACCCGCATGAGCGCGATGAGCCCGTAGCACGTCGCAAGGCCCGCTACGCCGCCGACCAGGAGCTGTACGAGGAACCCGAGAGGCGATGCGGTCAGCCCCGGCGTCAGATACGTCACGCCCCAGGCCAGACCCGCGCCGGCGATCGAGGCGAGTGCGACGCGCGCGAACACGGACAGGACCTGACGCCCGCCGAATCCTCCACGCCGCCGGCGCAGGATCAGCAGCAGCACCGCCGTGTGCATGGTGAAGAAGACCGCATCGGCTAGCGGGATACCGATCAGCCTCCAGTCCCCCCAGGTCGTGATCGATGTCAGGCCCCAATAGAGCCCGATGTGCACGACCGCCAGGATGGCGTTGGTGACCATCGGCGTGAGGCTGTCCTGCTGGGCGTAGAAGGCGCGCAGGGTGAGCATGTACAGCGCGAACGAGAGCAGACCGAGCGCCCACGCCGTCAGGACCCCGGCGACGAGAGGGACGGCGGTTGCGGGGAATGCGCCGACCCGGTAGAGCTTGACGAGCGGCACCGACAGCACCGCGAGCATCGCCGACATGGGCAGGATGAGCAGGGTCATCACGCGCAGCCCCTTGGAGAACGTCGCCTTGAACGCCGTCCAGTCCTCCAGTACCACCATCTCTGACAGCTCGGGGAACAGCGCGGTTATGTAGGCGACCGCGAGCACGCCGAACGGGAGCTGGTACCACATCCACGCGTACATGAGCACGGCCGAACCGTCGAGGAACGCGCTCGTCGCGAACGCGTTGCGGAACGCCACCGCGACCATGTTGACGCCGACGTAGCCGAGGATCGGGGCGCTCTTGCGCAGGAGCCTGCGCAAAGTCGGGTCGGAGAGGTCCCACGTCCATCGGAACCGGAAGCCGAGCTTGAACAGCGCAGGCAGCTGTGTGACGAGCAGCGCCACGACGCCGAGCGTCGTCCCCACACCGAGCGCGACGATCGCCAGGTCCGGGCGGCTGTCGCGCAGGGGCAGGTAGAAGCCGAGCAGGGCGACGATGACGACCACGTTGTTCACGAGCGGTGCTATCGCGGGTGCGAAGAACCTGCGCTGGGAGTTGAGGATACCGGTCGTCACCGCGCACCAGCCGTAGAAGATGATCTGCACGGCGAAGAAGCGGAAGAGGTACACCGCGAGGCGGGCCTTCTCGGGCGAGACGGTGAAGGTCTGGGTGAACACGAACGGCTGCGGCCACAGGGTGCCGAGGAGTGCGACGGCGCCCAGCAGGACCAGAACGATGCTGTAGAGCGTGTTGGCGGCGCGGTACGCGCCGTCGCGGCCGTCGCGGGCGAGCCGCTCCATGAAGATCGGGACGAACATGGAGGAGAGCACACCGCCGGCCAGGAGCTCGTAGATCATGTTGGGGATGTTGTTCGCGAGGTTGTAGGAACTCGCGATAGGGATACCGGTACTCCCGGCGAAGCTGACGCCGAGCGCCACCGCCATCGCCCACGTCCGCACGAATCCCGTGACCCGGGAGGCGGCCGTCGACAACGACATGAGCGCCGTGGAGCGGGCCACGGACGGAGTGCCTGCTATGGGTTCCGTGGCGATGGCGCGTGTCCTTGAGGCCTTCGGGCGCCCGGGCGGATCCCGCGCGCGCACGACCATTCTAGCCGACACGCATCCGTTGCCACGCTGCGGTGTCGGGGCCGTCGTGTTCCTGTATACTTCGACGCGGGCGCTTCGCCGCCGCGGCCTTTCACCGCAGCGCACCTCGAGGTCACAAGCGCCGATCAGCCCCTGCCGCGCACCCATCCTCCCCGCGCGGGTCGATGTCGCAAGCACGGACGGAGCAGTCGTGTCGAGACGTACCCGCATAGCCGCCGCCACCGTCATGATGGCGGCGCTTCTCTTTGCGGGGACAGCGGCCGTCCGCGCCGTGGCGAGGCCGGCTGGGCGGGTCGTGATCGTGCTCGCGCCGTATCTCACGTGGGACGACATCATGAACGGTCCCATGCCGTCGACGAAGGCCGCGGCCGAGGAAGGTCTCATCGCCGACCTCAACGTCCGCAGTGGTTCGGCGGGCGCGGGTGGACCGTCGCTCGAGCGCGGCGCGCTGCTTCTGTCCGCGGGCGCGTCAGTGCTCACCGATCCCGGTGCGCTGGGAGCGTACTCCGCCGCGGAGACCGTGGACGGCACACCGGCGTCCGAGCTGTACCGGCGCATCCGCGGCGAGGACCCGTCGGGTGCGGACACCTTCTACCTCGGAGCCCCGCGCCAGACCCTGACGAACAGGCGTGCCGTCTCGGATGCGATGATCGGATCCCTCGGCGAGGCGGTCACTGCCGCCGGCGGCGTCACTGCCGCGATCGGCAACTCGGATCCGGGCCGGGGCATACGGTCGGACCTGCAATCGCGGCCGGCTGCGATCGTCGCGGCGGACGTTCGCGGGATCGTCGCGCGCGGCGATGTATCGGCGAGCATGCTCGTCACCGACAGTGGTGCGCCGTACGGTGTCCGAACGGACGTCGGCGGGTTGCTCGCGCGCTACGACCGGCTCGTGACCGGGCTTGACGCAGGCCGCCCGGCGCTGGTGGTCCTGGACACCGGGGATCTCGCGCGTGCGTACGCCTGGTCCAGCAACGCCACCACGTCCACCGCGGCGGCGCAACACCGCGCGGCCCTTGAGACGGTCGATCGTGTCGTGGGCGAAGTTGCCTCAGGCCTTGGGGAGCGAGATCTGCTCGTCGTCCTCGCCCCAGTCGTCCCTGAGGAACCGGATCTCCCGTCATCGTTCGCCCCCCTCGTCATGCGCGGCGCCGGTCTGACCGGACTCGCGCGGACGGCTTCCACGCACCGGGTCGGCATCTGCACGGTCATGGACGTCTCCGTGACTGCACTCAAAGCACTCGGGATCACGATCCCGTCCGCAATGGTGGGCAGCCCGATCGGCGGCGCGGGTGACGGTCTGGCGCTTGCCGACCGCATGGAGACCGTCGTGCGGATGAACGACACGAGCGTGGCAGTCGAGCAGGTGCGGGCCGACGCGGTCAACTGGTTCATCACCTTCACCGTCGTCGTCCTGCTCGCTTCGACACTGCTACTCATCCGTGGCGCGCCCGATGCTCCGCGACCCGTGTGGGCGCTTGCAAGGGCGGCCCTCGTCCTGGCTCCCTGCATCCCGCTTGCGGGGCTCGTGCAGTTCGCCGTGTGGAGCCGCCCCCCGAGTGCGATATGGGTTGTCGCTCTGCTCGTGGGGACGTGCCTTGCACTGTGGGGCTGCGCGCTGCTGCTGGGCCGGCATCGGGCGGCGACCGTGCCACTGATCGCCGTCACCGGGGCGACCACCGTGGTTCTGGTCGTCGACCAGTGGCTCGGTGCCCCGCTCTCCTTCGCCGGCCTGTTCGGCTACGCGCCACTGTTCGGAGCGCGCTACTACGGGCTCGGCAACGAGATGGCCGGTCTTCTGCTCGGTTCCGCGATGGTGTGCTGCGCGCTCGTTCTCGACACATGGCGCGATGCGGGCTGGACCGGCGCTGTGAAGCGCTGGGGATGGCCGGTGACAGGCGTCATCGTTCTGGGAACGACCGCCGCGCCGTTCCTCGGCGCGAACATAGGTGCGGTCGCATGGATGACCGTCGGGTTCGGCGTCGGCTGGCTCATGCTCAACGGGAGACGCGTGTGGACCTGGCGCAACGCCGCAGCGGTCCTCGTCGTCATCGTGGTGCTCGTCGGAGCGCTCGGCGCCATCGATGTGCTCGGGGGGTCGGGTTCCGAGACACATCTCGGGCGCGCCATCTCGAACGCGACAGGCGAGGGCGGAGTCGCCAGCTTCATGACCATCGTCGCGCGCAAGGCCGAGACGAATCTCCGCGTCCTCGGGCGAACGAACTGGACCTGGCTGCTCGTCGCGGTCCTTCTGCTGCTCGGCTACATGCGCTGGAGGCCGCGCGGCGAGTTCGCCCACATGCTCAGGAACCATCCGGCGTTCTCGGCGATCCTCGGTGCGGCGTTGTTCGCCGGCGTGATCGGCAACTTCACCGAGGACTCAGGTGTGATCATCCCGGCGCTCATCATGCTGCCCGTCGGCGTGACGGCCCTCTACCTCATGCTCGACGGCTCGCCGCGGAAGCCGGGTGAAGGCTCGTGAACACCGAACTGGGAACGTCTGCCGCACTCGTGTTCCTGGCAGCCGTGGCGGGCGTTGCGATGCCCGTGCTCGGGATGTGGGGACTCATGCCGTCGCTGGAGGCCGGCTCGAAGACGACGCGCAACTACCGGGGAGTCGAGATCGGTCACGGGCTCGGCGTCGTGTGGCTCATGTGGGCCGTTTCCGTGCTGGCGTTCGCGCTTGCGAGCATCGTCCTCAGCGGAGTCATGGGCGAAGGTATCGCGACGATGACGGGCCTCACATGGTCCGCGGCAGCTGTCCTCGTTCTCGCCGCGTTCGCTTTCGGGCTGATCGACGACGTCTTCGGCAACGCGGATGTCCGCGGGTTCGGCGGGCATCTCCGCGCTATGGCGAAAGGTCGTCTCACCACCGGAGGGCTCAAGCTCGTTGGGATCGGCGTCGCCTCGGCGGTCGCAGGCGCCGTGGGGTCGCTGCTCGCTGTCCAGACGGGATGGGGCGCGATCGCTCCGTGGTGGGTGCATTGGATCGTGGCCACGCCGGCCATCGCGCTGAGCGCCAACCTGGTCAACCTCACGGATCTCAGGCCGGGGCGGGCGCTCAAAGCCTATGTGCTCCTGGCAGGCATCGCGATCGAGGCCACGGCCGCCTCGGCCTGGTTGATGTCGGAAGGGACCGGCATCTCGCGCGCTGTGACCGTCGCGCTGATCACATCACTGCTCACCTTGGGTCCGGTCGTCGCCGTGTGGCGCTACGACCTCGGTGAACGCGGGATGCTCGGTGACGCCGGCGCCAACGCGATGGGCGCGCTGGCCGGCTTCCTTTTGGTGTCGAGTCTTCCGATCTGGGGCCTGGGCGTGTACCTGGTGTTCGTGCTGGCACTCAACATCCTCAGCGAGAAGGTCTCATTCTCGAGAGTCATCGAGGGCAACTCCCTCCTGAGGTGGATCGACGGGCTCGGAAGACTCTAGCGACGTGGACACAAGGAAGGACGGCGCGATCTAGGGGCATGGCAAAGCACATCTTCGTCACAGGAGGCGTGACCAGCTCGCTCGGCAAGGGCATCACTGCCGCTTCGCTCGGCAGGCTGCTCAAGAGCCGCGGGCTCAAGGTCACGATCCAGAAGCTCGACCCGTATCTCAACGTCGACCCGGGCACCATGAGTCCGTTCCAGCACGGCGAGGTCTTCGTCACCGACGACGGCGGCGAGACCGATCTGGACCTGGGCCACTACGAGCGCTTCATCGACGAGGCCTTGTCCCGCGACTGCAACGTGACCGCCGGCTCCGTCTACCACACGCTGCTGACCAGAGAGCGCCGAGGCGACTTCCTGGGCGGCACCGTCCAGGTCATCCCGCACGTCACGAACGAGATCAAGGAGCGCATCATCCGGCTGGCCGAACAGACCAAGCCCGATGTGGTCATCACCGAGGTCGGCGGCACCGTGGGCGACATCGAGTCGCTACCGTTCCTGGAGGCCATCCGCCAGCTGAAGAAGGACGTGGGCCGCGACAACGTCTGCTACATCCACGTCAGCCTCGTGCCGTATATCGCCGCCGCCGCCGAACTGAAGACCAAGCCGACCCAGCACTCCGTCAAGGAGCTGCGCAGTATCGGCATCCAGCCCGATTTCATCGTGTGTCGTTCCGATCGCCCTATCGACGCGGACATCCGGCGCAAGATCGGGCTGTTCTGCGACGTCGATCCGGCTGCGGTCATCTCCGCCCAGGATGCGCCGTCCATCTATCAGGTCCCGCTCAAGCTCCGAGAGCAGTCTCTCGACGAGATGGTCATCGAGAAGCTCAGCCTCGAGTGCGGCAAGCCGGACATGGAGGAGTGGGACCGCTTCGTCTCGCACAGCCAGCAGCTCACCGACACGGTGCAGATCGCGCTGGTGGGCAAGTACGTGCAGCTGCCCGACGCCTACCTCTCCGTCCACGAGTCGCTCAAGCACGCCGGCATCTTCCACGACCACGATGTGAAGATCCACTGGGTCGATGCGGAAGGGATCACCCCGGAGGAGGTCGACCAGCTCCTCTCGGAGATGGACGGCATCCTCGTGCCCGGCGGCTTCGGTGTTCGCGGCATAGAAGGGAAGATCCGCGCTGCCTGCTACGCACGCGAGAACAAGGTGCCGTACTTCGGCATCTGTCTCGGCATGCAGGTGGCCGTGGCCGAGTTCGCCCGTCATGTCGCCGGTCTCGAGGGCGCCAACTCCTCCGAGTTCGATCCGGTCACGCCGCACCCGGTCATCGATCTGATGAGCACGCAGCTGGACGTCCACGACATGGGCGGGACGATGCGCCTGGGTGCCTACCCGTGCAAGGTGACGCCGGGGACCAAGGGCTGGGACGCATACGGCGAGGAAGTCATCTACGAGCGTCACCGCCATCGCTACGAGGTCAACAACGCGTACCGAGATCGACTCACGGATGCGGGCCTCGTCATCTCGGGCCTCTCGCCCGACGGCAACCTGGTCGAGATGATCGAGCTTGCGGACCACCCGTGGTTCGTCGGCAATCAGGGGCATCCCGAGTTCAAGAGCCGTCCGACAAGACCTGCACCGCTCTTCCGCGACTTCATCGGCGCTGCCGTGACGTTCAAGAACGGCCGCAAGTCGTGAGTAGTCCCGAAGACGAGCGGCTTCTCGCGACGTTCCTGGAACTCGTACGGATCGACAGCCCTGCAGGTAGCGAGGCCGCGGTCGGACGCTACATGGCTGACGCGCTCGTCGCGGCCGGCATGTCGGTGCGCTTCGACAGCGCACAGGAGCGAACCGACTCCGAATGCGGCAACCTCATCGCGGAGCTGCCGGGCACCGTTGCCGGCATGACGCTCGTCTTCTCCGGCCACATGGACACGGTCGAGCCGGGTCGCGGGATCGTACCCGTGGTCGAAGACGGTGTCGTCCGCTCGGCGGGCGAGACGATCCTGGGCTCCGACGACAAGGCGGGACTCGCGGCCATCATCGAGTGCGTCCGACGGGTCACCGGAGGGGGTCTGCCGCACCCGCCCTTGCGCGTCATCATCACGGTGGGCGAGGAGATGGGTCTGCAGGGCGCCAAGGCGCTCGATGCGGCGGACGCGACCGGCGACCTCTGCCTCGTGCTGGACGCGGACGGTGCGCCCGGCGGGATCGTGACCGCTTCGCCGACCCATCACACCTTCAAGGCGACGTTTCAGGGCAGGGCCGCACATGCGGGTGTCGAGCCGGAGAAGGGGCGTTCCGCGGCGGTCATGGCGTGTGAGGCGGTCGCGGCCATGCGGATCGGCCGCATCGACGACGAGACCACCTGCAACATCGGCCGCATCGAGGGCGGCGGCGCCACCAACGTCGTCACCGCCGCCTGCGTGCTCACGGGCGAGTGCCGCTCGCTCGACGCGGTGAAGGCCGAGGCGATCCGCATCGAGATGGACACCGCGATGAGCACGTCAGCGGCGGCGCACGACGGCACGGTGCGTATCCTGTGGACCAAGGAGTACGACGGATTCCGGTTCGCTGACGACGATCCTCTCGTCGTTCTCGTGTCTGATGCCTGCCGAGAGGCGGGACTCACGCCGCGACTGTTTCAGACCGGTGGCGGCAGCGACGGCAACGCGCTGTCCGCGAAGGGGCTGCCATCCCTGGTGCTCGCGTCGGGAATGACCAACGTGCACGGCACCGGCGAGAGCGTGCGCGTGGAGGATCTCGAGGCGCTCACGCGGCTCCTGCTCGCGACCATCGAACGGGCGCGGAGGTAGGAGAGAAGCGATGCGCGCGGTCTGGGGCACCGTCGTCGAAGTGGCGGAACAGCGCGAGGGGCTGCAGCGTCTCGTCGTGACACTGGACGACGGCTCTGCCGGAGTGGCGGTGTGCTACACGGCGCTCAGCGGCGCTGTCGCGGCGGGCGAGCGCGTCGTGCTCAACACGACTGCTGTCGACCTTGCTCTCGGGACAGGCGGTATCCACTTCGTGGTCGCGCGCGCGGGCTCGGACACGCCGTCCCCCACGGGGGCAGTGGTGGATCGTCCTTCGGCCGGCCATATCATGAAGCTGCGCTACACGCCCATGCAGCTGGGCGTTCTGTGCGATGAGGCACAGGAGAGTCAGTACCACGAGCGCCTTGCCTCCGCAGTGGATGTCGATGGCATGCCGGTCGTGTGCTGCGGACTCCATAGCCAGATCCCGCTCGTCGCCGCGGCCATCAAGCACGAAGCGCCGTCCGCGCGCCTCGCCTACGTGATGACCGACGGCGCCGCGCTGCCCTTCGCGCTCTCCGACCTGGTCCCCGCATGCGTGGCTGCGGGACTCTTGGACACGTGCGTGACGTGCGGGCAGGCCTTCGGCGGCGAGCATGAGGCCGTCACCGTGCACTCGGGCCTGCTGATCGCCAGGCATGTCGCCGCCTGTGACGCGGCGATCGTCGCTATCGGCCCGGGCGTCGTGGGAACGGGGACGCCGTTCGGCCACGGAGGAGTGGCTCAGGGCGAGGCGCTCA
This sequence comes from Coriobacteriia bacterium, assembly GCA_030651905.1. Taxonomy (GTDB): domain Bacteria; phylum Actinomycetota; class Coriobacteriia; order Anaerosomatales; family PALSA-660; genus JANYAK01. The sequence continues at coordinate 5,197 of JAUSBS010000065.1, read as the reverse complement.
ATGCCGCCGCCTCGGTCGGCGGAGTGCCCGTGGCAGTGCTGCGCCTCTCCTTCGCAGATGAGCGGCCGCGCCATCGGGGCGTCAGTCATCACTCGATCACGGCGCTGGGTCGCGTCGCGCTGGCTCCGTCCCGCGTGGCGGTGCCTGCGCTCCCGCCCGAACAGGCCGCGCTCCTCGAGGGCGCGCTGGCGGATGCCCGCGTGTGGGAGCGCCATGTTCGTGCCGACGTGGAGCCTCGACCTCTGCCGAACATGCGCGGGGTGCGCGTTCGTACGATGGGGCGCGGCCCGGACGACGACCCCGCGTTCTTCTCGGCGGCCGCGGCCGGCGGGACCGTCGCCGGCAGGATCCTGAGCTGACCCGCGGGGAGAACGACGACCTTGCGCCCGTCACGGCGAGCGATACACTGGCAAGGGTTTCTTATGCGGAGCACCGCGACCGCCAGCAACGAACGGTTCGGGCCCGCGCACGCATACGTCGTATCGACGAAGGGAATGGCGGCTCATGATCATCGGAGTCCCGAAGGAGATCAAGAACAACGAGTTCCGTGTCGGCATGACGCCGGGAGGCGTCGCCGAGTTCGTGGCGCACGGCCACTCGGTGCTCGTCGAGAAGGCGGCAGGCGAAGGATCGTCCTTCCCCGACAGCGAGTACCTGCGCGCCGGGGCCGAGCTCGTCGACACCGCGGACGAGGTGTTCGCCCGCGCTGAGATGATCGTCAAGGTCAAGGAGCCCCAGGCCGTCGAGATCGCGCGCCTGCGCCCCGGCCAGATCCTCTACACGTACCTGCACCTCGCCCCCGACCTCTCCCAGACCCAGGGTCTCGTCGGCTCAGGCGCTGTCTGCTTCGCCTACGAGACGGTCGAGTTGCCGAACAGGAGCCTGCCGCTGCTCGCGCCTATGTCCGAGGTCGCCGGTCGTATGGCCGCACAGGTGGGCGCCGCCTACCTGCAGAAGCCGAACGGCGGACGTGGCGTGCTCATGGGCGGCGTCCCTGGTGTCCTGCCTGCCAACGTCGTCGTTCTCGGCGCAGGAGTCGTGGGCATCAACGCCGCCTACATCGCGTGCGGCATGGGCTCACAGGTCACCGTGCTCGACGTGAACCTCGATCGGCTGCGCTACATCGATGAGCTGTGGGGCAACCGTATGCGCACCGTCTACAGCAACCGTCACAACGTCGAGGACGCCGTCTACGCGGCCGACCTCGTGATCGGCGCCGTGCTCCTGCCGGGGGCCAAGTGCCCGTGGCTCGTCACGAGGGACATGCTGCCGAGCATGAAGAAGGGCTCCGTCATAGTCGACGTCTCCGTCGACCAGGGCGGCTGCATCGAGACGACCCACGCGACGACGCACGCCGATCCGATCTACTTCGTCGAGGATGTGCTGCACTACGGCGTCGCCAACATGCCCGGCGCAGTGCCGAACACGTCGACGATGGCGCTGACGAACGCGACGCTGCGCTACGGCCTGGCCATCGCGAACAAGGGCTGGAAGCAGGCGGTGCGCGACGACGCAGCGCTTGCGAAGGGCGTCAACGTGCTGGACGGGAAGATCGTGTACAGAGAGGTCGCCGAGGCGCACAGCATGGAGTACACGCCGCTGGAGTCGCTGCTGGCGTAGAGCCTTTCGAAGAACCTTGCGCAGACCCCCACGCGGGCGGTCCCGAACGGCTTCGGCGCACAGACCGCGCCTGCAGAATGTTCGGGACACCCACGCGGGGGTCTGCTGCGTGTCCGGCGGCCTGCAGGTTCCCGCGAAGCGGAGCCTCTGGAGCGGCGGCCACGGCAGATCCTCCCGTCACCGTGCGACGCCGCCTGCGATGCGACATAATCTCAAGGTATGAACGAGGGACCTGACATCACTGTCCGGGACGCACGCGTCGACGAGGCCGGGGAGATCCTGCGCATCCAGCAGGCAGCGTTCCTGCCTGCTGCGCGGCGCTACGATGAGGTCCGGTTGCCGCCCCTGATCGAGACGGCAGACGACGTCGTGCACGACATCCGCGAGCACCTCGTTCTCGTCGCGACCGACTCGACGGGACGCATCCTCGGATCCGTGCGCGGCAAGCGCCAGGAGGAGTGTGTGCATGTCGGTCGACTCGTGGTCGATCCACAAGAGCAGCGACGCGGCGTGGCGACGGCGCTGATGCTCGAGCTTGAGCAGCGGTTCCCGGAAGCCGAGTGCTTCGAGCTCTTCACGGGCGGTCTCAACGAGCCAGGCATGGGGCTCTACCTCAAGCTCGGCTACGTCGAGACACGCCGTGAACGCGAGACCGAGCTGCTGGAGATCGTCTACCTGCGCCACGACCGGCGCTCACGGAGTGCTGGCGGGGGAGGGGATGTGTCATGAAGCGGCTTGTCGCCGACTTTCTGGGATACATGACCGTGGAGCGTGGCGCATCACCCAATACGACGTCGGCGTATCGTCGCGACCTCGACGCGTATGCGGACTTCCTGTTCGAGCGCGGCGTCACGGACCCGTCGACCATCACCCGTGAGGACGTCGTTGCGTTCATCGGTTCGCTGCAGGCCCGCGGGCTGGCGCCCGCCTCGGTCGAGCGCAAGGTGGCCGCCGTGAAGTCGTTCCACAAGTTCCTGGTCCGTGATGGCGTGACCGAGAACCATCCGACCGCCAGCATGCCGCTGCCCAAGAAGCCGCAACGCCTCCCCGATGTCGTCTCGGTCGAACAAGTCGAGCGGCTCCTCGAACAGCCGTTCCCGGAGGGACCTGTCGGTCTCCGCGACCGCGCCATCCTCGAGGTCCTCTATGGTTGCGGGATGCGTGCGAGCGAGATCGTCGGTCTCGACCTGACCGACCTCGAGCTGACCGATGGTTTCGTCCGGGTGTACGGCAAGGGCGGGAAGGAGCGCGCCGTGCCGATCGCGGGCGCCGCGCTGGCCGCGTTGCGGGACTACCTCGATCATGCGCGACGCGTTCTGAGGCCGAAGGGCAGAGCCCGCCGCCAGGATCCCGCGGCCGTCTTTGTCAACGTCCGCGGCGGACGCCTGACCCGCCAGACGATCTTCGCTATCGTGCGCGCCTACGGCGGGCGGGTCGGGCTCGATCTGCATCCGCACACGCTTCGCCATTCGTTCGCGACGCATATGCTCGAGGGCGGCGCCGACCTTCGGGCGCTGCAGGAGATGCTCGGCCACAGCGACATCTCCACGACCCAGCTCTACACCCACGTCGACCGCTCACATCTGCGGGAGGAGTACCTCTCGACGCACCCGCGTGCCCGGATCAGGTAGTGGCCTGGAACCGGTACATCTCCGGACCGCCAGAAACGGCGCCGCAAGGGAACACTACATCTAGCGCGAGTGCGCGCACGGGGTACACTGTATGGATAGGGCACGTCCGTGAGGTGAATGGAGGGTGGTACGTGTGAGAAGGGGAATCCGCACGGTTCTCGCATTGGTACTGATCGCGGCGCTGAGCATGCTTGCACTCGGCGGTTGCGGTGGAACGACTCCGGCCGAACCGACGACTCCGCCGGCAGCGAAGCTCAAGGCCGGAATGGTCACCGACATCGGCGGCCTCGGGGACAAGTCGTTCAACGACTTGTCGTATGCCGGCCTTCAGAAGGCCGAGAAGGAACTGGGCGTTGAGATCAAGGCCGTCTCTTCCAAGGCCATGACCGACTACGACAGCAACATCGCACTGCTCGCGAACGACAAGTACGAGGTCATCTTCTGCGTCGGCTTCCTCATGGGCGACGCGATCAGCAAGGCCGCGACTGACTTCCCGAGCGTGAAGTTCGGCGGCATCGACATCTTCAACGGGGGCACGCAGCCCAACCAGCTCGGTCTGCTGTTCAAGGAGCAGGAGGCCGGGTACCTCGCAGGCGTAACGGCTGGCCTGCTCACCAAGGACACTGCGGTCGATCCGCGGATCAACAAGGAGAACGTCATCGGCTTCGTCGGCGGCATGCCGATCCCGCCGGTGCAGAAGTTCGAGGCCGGTTTCATCGCCGGCGCCAAGTCCGTGAACCCCGACGTCGTCGTCAAGTCGCTGTACTCGGGTAGCTTCACCGACCAGGCGAAGGGTAAGGAGCTCGGCCTCTCGCTCATCAGCCAGAAGGTCGACATCATCTTCGCCGCAGCCGGGCAGTCCGGCATCGGTGCCTATCAGGCCTGCAAGGAGAAGAACGCGCTGTTCATCGGAGTCGACTCCGACCAGTACCTGACGCTGCCGACACCGGGAGACACCGTCATCACCTCCGCGATGAAGCGCGTCGACGTCGGCGTCTTCGACACGATCAAGGCCGTCAAGGACGGTACCTACAAGGCCGGCAACATGACGTTCGGCCTCAAGGAGGGCGGCGTGGATCTCGCGCCGTGGCATGACTTCGAGAGCAAGGTCCCGCAGACGCTCAAGGACGCCATCGAGAAGGCCAAGGCGGCCATCATCGACGGCAGCGTCGTCGTTCCTGAGGACCCCACGAAGGCTTAAGTCCGGTCACTTCAGGACCCGGCCAACAAGGTTCGACAACGCGGGGGCGGTCGGCAGCTTCATCAGCCGGCCGCCCCCGCTGCGCGAGTGATCCGACAGTGGGCAGGGCGCGAGTCAGCGAGGAGTCGCGATGGCCGTTCTCGAGCTGCGTGATGTGACGAAGGTGTTCCCGGGAGTCGTCGCCAACGACTGCGTCTCGCTGAAACTCGAGCGGGGCGAGATCGTCGCACTGCTCGGCGAGAACGGGGCCGGCAAGTCGACGCTCATGAACGTCGTGTACGGTCTGCTGACCGCCGATGGCGGCGAGGTGTTGATCGACGGAGAACCGGTACGTATCCGCACGCCCCGCAACGCCATCGACCTCGGGATCGGCATGGTCCATCAGCACTTCATGCTGGTCGAACCGCTGACCGTCACCGAGAACATCGTGCTCGGGCGAGAGCCCGTGCGCGGGGGCGTGCTCGATCTGGCGAAGGCGCGCGCGGCTGTGTGCGAGATCTCCGACCGCTACGGCCTCAAGGTCGACCCGGACGCCAGGATCATGGACCTGCAGGTGGGCTTCCAACAGCGGGTCGAGATACTGAAGGCGCTCTATCAGGGCGCACGTATCCTCATCCTCGACGAGCCGACCGCCGTGCTCACGCCGCAGGAGGTATCGGAGCTCTTCACCGTGGTGCGCACCCTGGTGAACGAGGGTCTGTCGGTCGTACTCATCACGCACAAGCTCGAAGAGGTGCTGGCGGTC
>JAUSBS010000050.1 GCA_030651905.1 Coriobacteriia bacterium | reverse complement strand
CGTGCACTTCCGCTCGAACTCCGCGACGCTCACGCCATCGACGAGGGCGGCCTTGCGTCGCCTGGCCGCCACGATCAAGGCCCGCGGCTACCACACCGTCACGGCCGAGGGCTGGACGGCGCACCGCGACAAGGGCAGCAGTTCCTTCCGACGCCGGCTCTCCGCGGCACGCGCCCGCGCGGTCAAGGCGTACCTGGACAGCCGATTGCGCGTACTGCACGCGAAGGTGAGAGTCGTGGCGGTGGGCAAGGGCGCCGTGCCCGGCAGCCGTTACACCACGTCGCTGGACCGCAAAGTGGTGATCTGGGCGAAGTAGGTCACTCGCTCGCATCGGCTCTGAGCGGCGCGTGGCGGTGTACCATGCAGGGCACTTGTCGGCATCTTGGCGCGTGGAGGACTCTCCTTGGCTGAGGCACGCGAGTTCGCGGCTGAACGGCGACCGGTCGCACTGGTCGGCGCACTCATCGCGCTCACCAAGCAGAAACAGACGATCCTGCTGCTCGTCACAGGCGTGGGCGCCTACGCGCTGACGTTGCCCGGAGCGATCGTCTGGCCGCAGGCTCTGCTCGGCGCGCTGTCCCTGTGGCTGTCGGTCTCGGGGTGCACCGTGCTCAACATGGTGCTGGACCGCGACATCGACGCCAAGATGGCCCGCACGGCCACCCGCCCCCTTCCGATGGGGGAGCTGTCCGTGCGTTCCGCGGTGATCTACGGTCTGGCACTCTCACTCCCGGGGCTCGCGCTTGCGTGGTCCCTCGGAGCGACCTTCGGCGCAGTGGTGACGGCCGGCTTCGCGATCGACTTCGTGGTCTACACGGCGTGGCTCAAGCGCCGCACGCCACTGTCGATCCTCGTCGGTGGGGTGTCCGGCGGTATGCCGGCGCTCGCGGGGCGTGCGCTGGCGCACGGGCACATCGACCTTGTGGGGATCCTGCTGGCCGCAGGCGTGCTGCTGTGGATACCCGCGCACATCCTCACGCTGGCGATGCGCCGTTCGGACGAGAACCGAGCCGCGGGAGTACCGGCCTGGCCGAGCGTCTATGGCCCGACGGCCACCCGTCGGTTGATCGCGGGGTCCAGCATCGTCGGCGCCTGCACCCTCTTCGCCGCGGGATGGCTGCTGCGCATCCCCGCCGCGCCGCTCGCACTTCTCGCGTTGCTCGGCCTCGTCCTGTGCGCGCTCGCGATCGGCGGTCTTCTCCGGCCGTCGGACCGACACGACTGGGCGTTGTTCAAGGCGGCGTCGATCTACATGGCCTCGTCGTTCGGTTGCCTCGTTGTAGGAGCCGCGCTCGTCGCAGGGTAGGGGCGCTCCATGTCCGACGCATACGCACCCATCAAGAAGAAGTGCACCTACTGGCGGGAACACCGCTCCGATGACGACCGCTTCGACTCTCGCATCAAGGCGGCCGACAAGCGCGTGGAGTGCAGCTGCTTCGTCGAAGGCAAGGCCTGGCAGGTCACGGCGTCAACGATCCCGAGCGACTGCCCGGACCGGCTGCACTGCCGCTACTACATCAAGCACGGATGAGCTGTGAAACGGCGCCGCCGGGTGGCGACGCCGTTTCCAGGTAGCACGCGCGTACGCCAACGGGTCTAGTCGTTGCGCTCCCGGTGCATGATCTCGACGATCGTGCGGAGCTTTCCGGTCTTCTGGTGCGCGAGGCGCTTCATCGCGTCCCGCTTGGCGGGATCGAGGAAGTCATCGACATGGTCGGCGAGCTCCTTGGGCGCGAACGGCTTCGTGATGTAGTCCGTGAGCCCGTCCTCCATGCCCTCGAGCTGGCTCTCGTAGTCGCCGACCGCCGAGAGGTGGATGACGGGGATGTTGGCGGTCTCCGGGTCCTCGTGCAGCTTCTTACGAGCCTGCTTGCCGTTCATGCGCGGCATCATGATGTCGAGCAGGATGAGATCCGGCTTGAGGGCCTTGGCCTGCTCGATCGCCTCGATCCCATCGTGCGCCTCGTACGTGACGTGCCCCCGGGCGCGCAGGGTCACAGACACCAGCTTGACGATGGACGGCTCGTCGTCCACCACGAGGATCCTGGCCATGCGGCACGCTCCCTTCCTCCGGGTCCCTCCGAGGGCCCCGACGACAGCTGGCGATTCAGTCTTCGAGCAGTTCCGAGACGCGCTTCACGAGCTCTTTCGGTGTGAACGGTTTTGTGATGTAGCAGAGCGCTCCCCGCTCGAGCCCCTCCGTCTGTTCGGCGACCTGGCTCTTCGCTGAAAGCATCACGACGGGTATGTGAGCGGTCTTGGGGTTTCCCTTGATCTGCTCGCATGCGTCATACCCGTTGAGGATCGGCATCATCACGTCCATGAGGATGAGGTCGGGCTGCTCGGCCTCGGCCACGAGCGCCGCGGAGAGCCCGTCCGACGCCTGGAGCACCTCGAAGCCGTGGGCCGCCAGCGAGAAGCTGACCAGCTTCAGGATGTGCGGCTCGTCATCGACGGCGAGGACTCGCTTCATGCGGACACGTCCTCCGCCGCGGCATCCGGAGCGAAGCGCGTACGCACGAGCTCCTCGACGCGGTCGGCGATGTCCTCGGGGCGCAGCGGCTTGGACAGCTGCGTGGCCGCGAGCTTGAGCACGTCGATCTGCTCACTGTCGATGCGGTGGGCGGTCATGACGATGATGGGGATGTCCTTCCACTCCGCCACGGTCTTGACCTTCTTGATGACCTGGTAGCAGTCCATCTCCGGCATCTTCAGGTCGAGGAGTATCACGTCCGGCCTGCGCTTCTCGATCGCCGCTATGGCTTCGAGGCCGTTGAACGCCGCAGCTACGGCGAAACCGCGCCGGCGCAGCAGCTGGGTGAGCACGCGAGCGATGTTGCGGTCGTCATCGACCACGAGGGCGACCGGCGACTTCGCGGAGCCGACGAAGCTGTCGATGATGCGAAGGAGCCGCGTCTGGTCGATGGGCTTCTCGAGGTAGTCGGCGGCGCCCAACCGGCAGGACTTGCCCTCGTCGCACACGATGGACAGCACCACGACCGGGATGTTCGCGGTCTCGGGCTGGTCCTTGAGCGACTGCAGCAACTCGAACCCGTCACCGCTGTCGAGGATGACGTCCAGGGTGATGACGAGCGGGAGTTCCTTCACGGCCTTGTCGAGCGCTTCGGCGGCGGAGTGTGCCTTGATGACCTCGTATCCGCGCTTCACCAGGTAGGTTTCGATGAGGTCCGCGACCTCGGGGTCGCGGTCGACGACGAGGATCTTGCCGCCCACGGCCGCGGGACCCTGAAGGTACGGCGTGCGGACGAGCTCGCGCGGCGCGACCGGCAGGCTGAAGGTGAACGTGGAGCCTTCGCCCATCTTGGAGCGGACCCCCACCTTGCCGCCGTGGAGCTCGATGATGCTCTTGCAGATCGACAGGCCGAGACCTGTTCCGCCGATCTCACGGGTCAGCGCGTTGTCGATCCGATAGAACTTCGTGAAGAGCTGCTTCTGGTCATCGCGCGTGATGCCCATGCCGTGGTCCTGCACCGAGACGGTGACGCGGTCGCCGTTGTGCCGGGCGGAGATGAGGACGTCGCCGCCCTCGGGGGAGTACTTCAAGGCGTTGCTGACGAAGTTCATCAGGACCTGGCCCACGCGGTCGCGGTCCGCCTTCACGCGGGGCAGGTTGGCGGGCACGCGTGTCTTGACGACGCGACCGCTCTGCTCGAGCACCGCACGGAAGCTGTCCACCGTCCCCGCGATGACATCCTCGATGGGGGTCGGCTCGAGCTTGAGGCGCACCCGGCCGGACTCGATGCGGGAGATGTCGAGCATGTCGTTGATGAGCGCGACGAGCCGGTCGGCGTTCTCCTTCACGATGCCGAGGAACTCGCGCTGGATCTCGTCGACCTCGCCCGCGTCGCCGTCCAGGATCAGGTCCACGTAGCCCTTGATGGATGTCAGCGGTGTCCGCAGTTCGTGGCTGACCGTCGAGACGAACTCGTTCTTCATCTGCGCGATCTCGCGCTCGGCGGTGATGTCGTGGAGCGTGAGCACCATGCCGATGTAGGTGCCGTTCGTATCGAGGACCGGGCTCGTCCGCGTCTTGAGAACGAAGTGGTGCGGGTGGGTGATGGTGATCTCGCGGTACTCCTGCGAGCCCAGCCCGTCGAGGGTCTCCGAGTTGCGCTTGTAGACCTCGCACGCGGCGCAGTCGCAACGCTTGTCGGCGAAGGCGACAGGCGTGCCCTTCTCGCACAACGTGCCGCTCATGAGCCAGCACCGCGCATCGGTCGCGCCGTAGGCAGGGCAGGCGATCTGTCCGCAGCCCATGATGTCGCTACAGGGTTCGCGGCCCGCCGTCGAGGTGGGGTCGATGCCGAGAAGCTGGTCCGGAGTGATGACCCGGCCGACGAGCTTCTTTGCGGTGCAGGCGAGGATGTCGCACGCCGCAGGGTTCGCGTAGGTGATCCGGTCGTCCGGCGAGAAGAGCACGAGTCCGTCGCCGGTGCTGGCCAGGATCGCCTCGGACTGCTCCTGCTGCCGTATGAGCTGCGTGTCGTCGCGAAGGGTCACGACGATCCCCGCCTCGGCCGCGCCGGCGAATCGGCTGACGCGGCCGGAGATGCACCGTCCGCCGACCTCGATCAGGAATGGCTTGTTCGGCGGTCGACTCGTGATGGAGCGACGGATCTTCTCGGCGAGCACCGGGATCTCGAGTGACTCGACCGGGCTGTTCAGCACGTCGGCGCGGACGCAGCCGAGCATCTCCTCCGCGGCCTCGTTGAGGAGCCGCACGTTGGCGTCCTTGTCGAGCGCGATGAGGCCCTCGCCCGTAGCGGCGAGAAGTGCCCTGATCCGCGGGTTCCCACGCTTCTCTGTTCGCTTCGGCATGCTCACGCTCCATCGCTTGTCCCCAGCACTCATGACTTCGACGCGCGCCCGGTCATCCCTGCACGCATGGGCGCGCGAGGAGCGCGGGGCGCGCTATCCTGCGCATATGACCGATTCGCCTTCTGATCCCTCCCCGAAGTCCCTCGCCGCGTTCCGGGCCGAGGTGTTGGCGCACTACCGTGAGCACGGGCGAGCGCTGCCGTGGCGCGAGACGCACGATGCCTACGAGGTCCTCGTCTCCGAAGTGATGCTCCAACAGACGCAGGTGTCCCGGGTCGAGCCGAAGTACGCGGAGTTCCTTGCCGCGTTCCCCGATATCGAGGCGCTGGCGGCCGCGCCCCTGGCGGCGGTCCTGGAGGCGTGGTCAGGCCTCGGCTACAACAGGCGCGCGGTGAGCCTGAAGCGGCTCGCGGAGGTGGTCGTGGCGGAGCATGGGGGCGCCGTGCCGCGCGACCCCGTCGTTCTGGCGACCCTGCCCGGCATCGGCAAGGCGACCGCCTCAGCGATCGTCACGTACGCGTTCGAAGCCCTCGCGCCCTTCATCGAGACGAACGTCCGCGCGGCGTTCCTGCATCACTTCTTCGCTGATGCCGACGATGTGCCGGACCGCGACGTGCTGCCGATCGTCGAGGCGACGTGGGACCGTGAGTGTCCGCGCGAGTGGGGGTACGCGCTGATGGACTACGGCACGCATCTCAAACGGACGCTGCCCAACCCGTCGCGGCGTAGCAGGCACCACACGCGGCAATCTCGCTTCGAGGGCAGCGATCGACAGGCGAGAGGCGCGTTCCTCCGCGCTCTGGTGCGAGAGGGTGCCCTCACGGTCGACGGGCTGGCTGAAGGGGCGGGGATCGATCCCGCCCGCGCGGAGCGGCTGCTCGGGGACTTGGAGCGCGAAGGGTTTTTCGTACGCGAGAGTGACGGGCTCTGGGCGGTAGGAGCCTAGTCTTCGCCCAACAGGCGCTCGGCCTCGTCGGACAGCCTGCGCGCCACGACGTCGACGGGCAGGCCCGTCTCGCGCGCTATGCGGACCACGTCGTCGTTCTCGGGTCGGACCCGAAGAGAACCACCCTCGCCCCCGACCTTCACGCGCACGGTCCCGAGCGACGTCTCCATCGTCGCGGACCGTCGCGGCGCCACGGAGCGCCACGTGAGCGTCCGTCGCACGCCCAGCGTGCCCGTGTGCAGCATGAGGGCAGCCGTCAGCCGCTCGGCATCGCCGGGGCTCGCGATGACTGTCACCGCGCTTCCGAGCCGATCCTTCTTCATGGATACCGGCTCGGCGAAGGCGTCGAGCGCGCCGTCCTCGAGCAGCAACCCGATAGCCGCGGCGAGATGCTCGGGAGTGATGTGGTCGACCGCGGTCTCGAGTAGCGCGACCTCGTGGAGGTCGCCGCCGCCGAGTTCGCGCTCACCGACCGAGAGCCGCAGCACGTTCGGTAGGCCGGGGATCTCGCGTGAACCGGCGCCGGAGCCCTCGGCAATGGTCCGCATCGGCGGCAGCGGGGCGTAGCGGGTCACGAACGCCGCGAGCAGAGCCGCGCCGGTCGGGGTGGTCATCTCGCCGGGCTGCTCGCCCGCGTAGATGGGCACGCCGTGAAGCAGGCGGGCAGTGGCGGGGGCGGGTACGGGCAGTTCGCCGTGCGACGTCTGCACGGTGCCGTGCCCCACACGCACGGTCGACGCCCACAGCTCGTCGATGCCGAGCTCGTGCAGGCCGATCGCCGCACCGACGATGTCGATGATCGAGTCGACTGCGCCCACCTCATGGAAGTGGACGCGCTCCACGTCGACACCGTGCGCTTCCGCCTCGGCCTGTGCGAGTAGGGCGAACGTGCGCAGCGCGGAGTCCCGGACCGGGTCCTCCAAGTGCGAGCCGTCGATGAGTGCGCGGATGGCGGCCCAGTCGCGGGACGGCTGGCCTGCCTCGACGTGCACCGTGACGAGCGTGCCGGACAGACCGTTCCGTGTCACCTGCTCCGCGCCCAACGTCCATCCCGGGAGATCGAGCCCGGCGAGCCGCTCGCGGAGCGTCTCGACCGACAGTCCGGCGCCCACGAGCGAACCGAGGAACTTGTCGCCGGAGACGCCGCTGAAGCAGTCGAGATAGGCGAACATCCCGCTAGCCCTCGGCGTCCAGGCCGTCGGTCTGGTTGATGCGGCTGGCCAGCGTCGCTGCGCCGAAGCCGTTGTCGATGTTGACGACCCCGATACCCGGCGCACAGGAGTTGAGCATGGTGAGCAGGGCCGCGATCCCGCCGAGGTTGGCGCCATACCCGATCGAGGTCGGCACGGCGATGACCGGGACCGAGACGAGCCCTGCCACGATCGACGGCAAGGCGCCTTCCATGCCGGCGACCGCGACTATCGCCCGGGCCTCGCGCAGGAGGTCGCGGTTGGCGAGCACGCGATGCACTCCGGCGACGCCCACGTCGTAGAGGCGCGTCACCCGGTTGCCCATCACCTCGGCCGCGATGGCGGCCTCTTCGGCCACCGGGAAGTCCGCGGTCCCGCCTGAAGCGATCACGATGTGCCCGCGCTGGGGCCGCACCTCACGACGGTCGACGAGCAGGATGCGCGCGTCCTCGAAGAACCGCGCATCGCCGGCGATCTGCGCGACCACCTGGAAGTGGGCGGCCGACGCCCGTGTGCCGAGCAGGACGTCGCCCTTGTCGAGGACCTCGCGGGCGATCGCCCGGACCTGCTGCGGTGATTTGCCCTGGCAGAAGACCACCTCGGGGAAGCCGGTACGCAGTTCGCGGTGGTGGTCGACCTTCGCGATGTCGAGCTCGTCCACGGACACGTCCGCGAAGGGCAGGTCGGCCAGCCGGGCGAGCGCATCCTCGACCGGCGCTTCACCGCGGGCGACGCGCTCGAGCAACTCGCGGAGTCCGCTCGTGTCCATGATCCTCCGGTCGCCAGGGAGTGCGCGAGGCGTCTCGCCACGGTGCGCAACGGTCAAGGGTATACTCGTCGCAGTGTATCCCCTGGAGGCTTCGTGCAGGTAACGATGGTCGTCGCTATCGCCGCGCTGGTACTGGCGCTGCTCTCGCTCGCGTGGGCGTTCGCGCTCGCGCAACGCTTGCGTGCGCTCACGTCTGCGCGAGGCGACCTTGCGCGGATGGCCGTGTCGGGCGACTTCGTCGGTGTCGCGGCTGCGCTCCAGGCGCAGATCGACGCGCTCGTCATGGCCGATTCGCGCCTCGCCACCGACGATGCGGCCCTCTCCGAGCGGCTCGAGACGTCGGTGCGTCACGTCGGGCTCGTCCGCTTCGATGCGCTGCCCGGTGATGTCGGCGAGCAGTCCTTCACAGTGGCGCTACTCGACGAGCGAGCCAGCGGCTTCGTCCTCACCTCCATGTACGGCCGTGGAGCCTACCGCCTCTACGCCAAGCCCATCGAGCAGGGAATCTCGGAACTCGTGCTCACCGAGGAGGAGGCGCTCGCCGCGCGTCGCGGACTCGAGGGCACCGGGCTCGTCGTCACGGGACGGGAGCGGGTGCGCCGTGCCGGCCTCTGACGCAGACAGGTCGCTCTCGCTGACCGACCGCATCTACCTCGCCGCCCGGGTCGGGATGACCTCGTTGCTGATCGCCTTCTATGCGCTCGGCACACTCTCGTTCCCGCAGACCCCGGGGGACCTGAGTCGGCAAGTCTTCGTGGGGGGCCTCATCGCGCTCGTGGTCGCCGGCTCCTTCACGGCCTTCGCGCGGCTCGTCCTCGGTCAGACCACCGAGCGTGTCATGTGGGAGGTTCTCCCGCTCGATCTCGCGGCGGCCGGAGCGCTCATCTGGGCGACGGGGGCATACCAGGACCCGCTCTATCCCTGGATGCTCGGTCTGTCCATCGCGTACGCGACAGCCATGCGCCAGCGCACGGCGTGGGTCGTGTCCGGCCTGTCCGCGGCGACCTATCTCGCGGCGCACTTCTTCGGCCATGGCGTCATCAACAGTCAGATCGGCGAGTTCCTCCTGGTCGCGTTCAAGGCCGGCGGGCTTGTCTTCACGGGATTCGTCGTGGCCGACACGATGCACCGCCAGCGTGACCGCGAGACCAAGCTCTCTCAGAGCACCGAGGACATCGAGAGCCTGAACAGCCAGCTGTCCCGGCGCCTCGCCGAGCTTCATGCGATCTCGGAGATCACCGAGATCATCCATTCGACGCTGGACTTCGACCAGGTCGGGCCACTCGTGCTCGACATCCTGAGCAAGGTCATCGACTTGCCGGCGAGCTGCCTGTTCGTCATCGACAAGGACAAGGACGAGACGCTCTTCACCGCGAGCGCGGGGCTGTCGGCTGCCGCCACTCGCAGCTACAGCGAGCATCTGGCCGTGAACATCGATGGCGCGGCGCTACCCGGAGAGAGTGACCTGTTCGC
>JAUSBS010000047.1 GCA_030651905.1 Coriobacteriia bacterium | reverse complement strand
AGCGAGGAGATCGGCAAGATCGTCGACGTCATCACATCGATCGCTGACCAGACCAACCTGCTCTCCCTCAACGCTGCGATCGAGGCCGCTCGCGCCGGCGAGTCCGGGCGAGGCTTCTCCGTGGTCGCCGAGGAGGTCAGGAAGCTGGCTGAAGGCTCCGGCAAAGCCGCGGAGCAGATCGGCGAACTCATCAAGGAGGTCCAGTCCGAGACCGCGAAGGCCGTCAAGTACATGGAGATCGGTACGAGCGAGGTGGCCATCGGCACCGAGGTCGTGGGCAGGACCGGGGAGGTCCTGCGCGAGATCAACGACGCCGTGTCCCGCACGGCCGTCCTCGCGGACGAGATCGCCAAGGCCATGACCACGCAGCGCGACCGGACCTCGTCCGTGGACCGGGCGATGCACGATATCGCGGCCGTGGTCGAGCAGAACGCGGCATCCGCGGAGGAGACGGCGGCAGCCGCTCAGGAGCAGACGGCCTGCATGGAGGAGGTATCTTCCTCGGCGCAGGACCTTGCGGACATGGCGCACCGGCTCGAGGAGTCCGTTCGTATCTTCCGCTTGGAGAGCGACTGACGTGGCCGGTACCGAGGACGTCCGACAGTACGTGATCTTCCGGCTGGGCCCGGAGGAGTACGGGCTGCCCATCGCCAAAGTCAGCAGCATCATCCGCTACGAGCCGGCGACACCGGTGCCGCGCTCTCCCGAGATCGTCGACGGGGTCATCAACCTGCGCGGACGCGTGATCCCGGTCGTCAACCTCGCGAAGAAGCTCTTCGACACCGACTTCCATCCCTCGTCCTCGTCACGCATCATCGTCGCGGAAGGCGAGGCCGGACTGGTGGGGCTCGCGGTCGATGCGGCCAGCGAGGTCGTCTCGATCGCGGTGGCCGACATACTCGATCCGCCCGAGACGGCGCTGACTGCGGAGACCGCCGAGGTGTTCGAGGGCGTGGCCCGCTGCGAGGATCGGCTGATCATCCTGCTCGACCTCGACAAGGCGTTGCCGCGAGGCGACTACGATTCCTCGGCCTCAGGGGAAATCACGGAGGGTGACGAAGATGTCTAGCACGATCCTCGTGGTCGACGACGCCGCGTTCATGCGGATGATGATCCGGGACATCCTGTCCAAGGAGGGCTACATCATCCAAGAGGCCGTCAACGGCCGCGACGCGGTCGACAAGTACGCCGAGATCCGCCCCGACCTCGTGACCCTCGACATCACGATGCCCGAGATGAACGGTCTGGACGCGCTCCGGGCCATCAAGGCGTCCGACAAGGATGCCCGGGTCCTCATGGTCTCTGCGATGGGCCAGCAGAAGATGATCGTCGCGGCCCTCGAAGCCGGCGCGATGGACTTCCTGGTCAAGCCGTTCCAGCCGACCAAGGTGCTGGAGACCGTAAAGAAGTGCCTGCAGTCGGTCCCAAGGTAGGGCGGAGCGCTTAGATGCTCTCGCCGATCCGCGTCCTCGTCGTAGACGACTCGGCCCTCATCCGCCAGATGCTGACGCACGCCCTGTCGCTCGATCCCCGTATCGAGATCGCGGGCATCGCACGGACCGGAGTCGAGGCGATCGAGAAGGCGGTACGACTCGAGCCCGACGTCATCACCCTCGATATCGAGATGCCCGAGCTCACGGGGCTGGAGGCGCTCCCGTTCATCATCCGGGACACGCGCGCTCGAGTTCTGATGCTCTCCTCGCTCGACGATCCGGAAACGACGTACGCGGCGCTGTCCGCAGGCGCCGTCGACTTCATCGCCAAGCCGAAGGGCGGCTTCGCCTCCTCGCTCTCTGACCTTGCCGACCTGCTCATCAAGAAGATCAAGATCGCGTATCGGATCGATCCAGAGAAGCGCCTCTCTGTTCCCGGGATCGGGTCGGACGGCGATGCGGAGGCAGGGCGCTCTCGACCGGTCTCCGCGGGGGATCGCGCGGCCGCGTCGCGGCTCGTGGTGCTCGCCGCCTCCACAGGGGGACCGCCGGCACTCGAGCGCGTGTTCTCGGGGCTGTCGTCCGAGGCATCTGCTGCCTACCTCGTCGTCCAGCACCTCCCCGCCGGCTTCACGGCGTCGTTCGCCAAACGGCTCTCCCGCATCGCCGGATTCCCCATCCTGGAGGGCCGGCAGGGGCTCATGATCGAACCGGGCGTAGGCTACCTGGCACCGCACGGGACCCATATGCTCGTGCACACGAGCGCGCGGAAGATGCCCACGCTGGCTCTCTCGGATGCGCCCGCGCTGCATGGGGTCCGGCCGTCCGCCGATCCGATGTTCGAGAGCGCCGCGGCGGCCTACGGCGCCAGCGTGACGGGCGTCGTGCTGACCGGGATGGGCCAGGACGGTGCGGCCGGGATGCGGGCGATCCGCGACGCCGGCGGTAGGACGATCGTTCAGGATGAGGCGTCGTCGGTGGTCTGGGGAATGCCCGGAGCCGCCGTTCGCCAGGGGGCCGCGCAGACCGTGGTGCCGCTCGACCGCGTTGCCGTGGAGATCCGCAGGACCGTTCGCGAGGGGAGCTGATCGGTCGCATGGGCGACGACATGCAGGCCTACAAGGACATCTTCGTCTCCGAGAGTGCCGAGTACGTCCAGAGCATCGTGGACGGCATGCTGCAACTCGAGTCGAACCCGAACGACCTCGAGCCGGTGGAGGTCGTGTTCCGGGGGGCGCACAGCCTCAAGGGGATGTCCGCAGCGATGGGCTACGAGCGCACGGCCGACCTGACGCACAAGATGGAAGGTCTGATGGACACCGTGCGGAAGCGCGAACAGGCGGTCGACGCGAGCCTGGTCGACCTCGTGCTCCGTGCGGTCGATATCGTCAAGCTGCTCATCGATGACGAGATGAACGGTCGCACGGTCACAGACACGTCGGCGATCGCAGCCGAACTTGCCGCACGCGCCGCGGGCGGCGGTCCCGCTCCGGCGCCGGTCGAAGCACCGGGCGCCGTGCCGATGGGGGCCGAGCAGCACGTCGAAGGCGAGGAGGGCGGCACGACGATGGTCGTGCGCGTCTCGCTCGAGGACGCATGCGTCCTCAAGTCCGTGCGCGCGTACCTGGTCATCAAGCGGCTCTCGCACATGGGCACCGTCGTCGAGACGCACCCCTCGGCCCGCGACATCGAGGACGAGAACTTCGAGCACACCTTCGACGTGGTCCTCCATACGACGGAGCTGTCGGCGGACGTCAGCAGGGCGGTCTCCGCGGTCAGCGAGGTGTCGGGGGTGGAGATCACCGAGGCTGCGCCCGCGCCGAGCGTTGCGGCGCCTGTCGCCGATCGTGACGCGGCCCTCGGGCGTCTGAAGAAGTCCATCCCGAAACTGTCCGAGACGCAGACCGTGAGGATCGCGATCGGGCACCTCGACAGCATGGTCAACCTGGTCGGAGAGCTCGTCATCGTACGCTCACGTCTTGAGAACCTGGCACGCCCACTGGGCCACACGGGCATCCTCGAGACGCTCGAGGACCTTCATCGCATATCGTCGGAGCTCCAACACGAAGTGATGCAGACACGCATGGTCCCCGTTGGCAACATCTTCAACCGGTTCCCGCGCATGGTGAGAGACCTGGCGCGCGATCTCGGCAAGGATGTCGCCTTCGAGATGGAGGGGCTCGACATCGAGCTCGATCGGACCGTGCTCGATGAGATCGGTGACCCGCTCGTCCATCTGCTCCGCAACGCGGTCGACCACGGCGTCGAGAGTGCTGAGCAGCGGGCCGCGGCGGGAAAGCCCGCTCGCGGCACCGTCAGGCTCTCCGCGATGCGCGAGCGGGACCAGGTGCAGCTCGTCGTCTCGGACGACGGGGGCGGTATGGACCCCGACCACATCTGGGCGAAGGCGGTCGAGCGCGGCATCGTCACCGCCGACGCTCGCGAGACCTGCAGCACCGAGGACGTGCTGATGCTGACGTGCGTGCCCGGCTTCTCGACCGCAGACCAGGCGACCAAGGTGTCGGGGCGCGGCGTCGGCATGGACGTCGTCCGTGGGAAGATCGAGTATCTCGGCGGCTCACTGACCATCCGATCGAAGCCGGGCGTGGGTACCGAGTTCGTCTTGAGCCTCCCGCTGACGCTGGCGATCATCCAGGCTCTCCTGCTCGACGCGGGAGGGCAGACCTTCGCGCTGCCCCTTTCGTTCGTGAACGAGGTCTACGCGGCCGAGGACGTGAAGGTGGACACGATAGACAGTGGGCCGGTGATGACGCTGCGGGACGGCAGGGTGATCCCGCTCTACCGCCTCGACGTCCTCATCGGTTCGCACGACGACCACACTCGCCCCCCCGAGCCCGGGGAGCACGTGGTGTTGGTGGAGATCGCCGACCAGGCGCGCGGGCTGACCGTGAGCCGGCTCGTCGGGCGTCAGGAGGTCGTCATCAAGCCCCTCGCGAAGATGCTGAAACAGATCAGGGGCCTCGGCGGCGCGACGGTGCTGGGGGACGGCTCCGTGGCACTGATCCTCGATCCGAGGATGCTGTTCTCGATGGGAGAGTGGGAGCACCGATGATCCTGGGCAACCTGTCAGAGATCCAACTCGATGCCTTGCGAGAGACGGGAAGCATCGGGGCGGGCCACGCCGCGACCGCCTTGTCGCAACTCGTCGGACACGGCATCGAGATCGAGGTGCCGACGCTCGACGTCGTCGAGATCGGGCAGGTGCCATTGGTCTTCGGCGGCCCTGAGACGCTCGTGGGCGCCGTGTATCTGCGCCTGCTGGGGGATCTGGGCGGCAGCATGCTCTTCGTCGCGCCGAGGAGTTCGTCGCTCGCGCTGGTCGATCTGATGCGCAACCGCCCGGTCGGCACCGCCAAGTCGTTCGGTGCCGACGAGGAAGCTCTCGTGACGCACGTCGCGCAGATCCTCGTGTCGGCGTATCTCGCGGCGGTCGGTCGTCTCGCCGATCTCAACATCCTGCCGTCGAAGCCCTCCTTCGCATTGGACATGGCAGGCGCCATCCTCGAGGCGGTCACCACCGAGATCGGCATGCTCGCAGAGACCGCGGTACTCCAGCGAACACGCTTCTTCGATGACGAGACGTCCGTGGACGCCTACCTCTTCTTCCTGCCGGACCCCGACAGCCTCGAGGTGCTTCTTGGGCGCCTCGGGGTCGTGTAGAGCCGCGGCTGTGGCGGTCGGGATGCCGCATATGGGCGAGGGCACGGTCCTCGTCGGCGTGGGCGAGATCGCTGTCGCCGAGCACCCGCAGGTCCTTGTGACACAGGCGCTCGGTTCGTGCGTGGGCCTCGTCTTGTGGGACCCGATCAGGCGGGCCGGTGGCATGGCACATATCATGCTGCCTGCACACGCCGACACGGCCATGGTCGGGCATCGTTTCAGGTTCGCCACGAGCGCGGTGCCCGCCCTGGTCGACATGCTGGCCGACGCGGGCAGTCCGAAGCGCAGGCTCGTCGCCAAGATCGCGGGCGGCGCGGCGATGTTCGGTGCTGATGCGGGCAGCGCGAGCATCGGAGCGCGCAACGCCGCTCAGACGAGACTGGAGCTGCACGACCTCGGTATACCGCTGCGCGCAGAGGACACGGGCGGCGGGCACGCGCGCACTATCGAACTCCACATGGACACAGGTATCCTTCTGGTGCGGAGCTACGTGTTCGGACTGCGCGAGATCTGACCCACCGACCGACGCATGGAAGGCTCATCGTTGACCGACGCGACACATGACGGCGTGTTCCCGGGGCTCCGCCCCGGGAAGCTCAACGTCGCCATCGTCGGAGCGTCTCTGCGCTCTGCGTCGATCCTTCGCCTGCTCAACGAGGTCGAGAACATCTCAGTGGTCGCCGTGGCGGACCCCAACCGCGGGGCGCCGGGCATTCGGCTGGCCGAGGACCTCGGGGTGTTCACGACGTCGGACATCACCGAGCTCTATCAGATGCCGGGTCTGGACCTGATCGTCGACCTCACCGACGACGAGCAGATGCGACGCACGCTGACGCAGCAGAAGCCCGCCGATGTCGAGCTGATCGGTGCGCGCGGGTCGGAGATGGTCTGGGACCTCCTCATCGCGAAGAAACGAGGCGAGGAGCAGGAGAAGCTCTTCGTGGAACTCCAGGTCGCGTACGACAAGATCCGGAGCCACGAGCGCAAGCTCCAATCCGGCAAGGAGGCGCTCGAGCGCGCGAACGAGGAGCTCGAGAGCCGCCTGGCCGAGATCTTCTTCACACACGAGTTCTTCAAGGCGCTCACCTCGTTCACGTCGGTCGATGACGTCACAAGCCTGATCGTGGACGGGGCCAACGGGATACTGGGTGCCGAGATCAGTTGCGTGTACCTGCTCGAGAACGAGAGTTGGACGCTCAACCTGCGCGCCAGCCAGGGCCGACCGGAGGACTACTTCGTGCCCCGGATCCCGGTCTCGGAGACGATGCTCGGCGTCGCGTTCGGCGGCGGACTCGTCCAGGAGGCCGCGATCCCGAGAGGCGCCACCTCCGCGCTGTGGGTCCGGGATCCCGATGATCTCGCGTCGCATGCGGGCATCTCACTGCGGACCGGCGACTCCATCTTCGGGGTGCTCGCGATCGGGTCCGCGATACCGCGTGAATTCACGCCGCCGGAGCTCGAGCGGCTCACCGTCATCAGCAACCAAGCGTCACTCGCCCTGCAGAACGCGCTGTTGCACGAGGAGCTTGAGCGTCTCTCCGTCACCGACCGGCTCACCGAGCTGTACAACCATGGCTACTTCCAGCAGAGGTTGGAGGAGGAGCTCGGTCGCGCAGGGCGCTTCAACCACACGCTGTCGCTGATCATGATCGACATCGACGACTTCAAGGAGTTCAACGACACCTACGGTCACCCGCGGGGCGACAAGGTCCTGCACATGGTGAGCGACACCATAAAGGCGAACCTGCGGGAGATGGACGTGGCGGCACGCTACGGCGGCGAGGAGTTCGTCGTGGTGCTTCCCGAGACGGACACGGAGGGGGCCGCTGCGGTCGCGGAACGCATCCGCGCGGGCGTCGAGGCGCTTCCTTTCGCAACGGCCGAGGGGGCAGCTCCGGTCCACAAGACCGTGTCGGTGGGGGTGGCGACGTACCCGCAGCATGCCACCGCTCAGAACCGGTTCGTCGAGGCCGCCGACAAGGCCATGTACGCGGCCAAGCACGCCGGCAAGAACAAGGTGATGGTCGCCCCCTGACGGTCGAACAACCTTGATGAAGGCCGTTTACGCTTTCTGAAGCGGGCATTACGATGGAGATGGCCGAGGATGGGCTCGGAGTGGACCGAGATGCGTGCCCGCGAGAGGCGTGGTGCTGGTGAGCCTGCGCAAGGCGCTGGAACATCTACCGGGGGACCGTGCGACCGAGCACCTGGTCCGCGAGGTCGTCCACCTGCTACGCATCCGCGCCGGGCAATCCCTCTCTGTTGCTGAAGTCGCACGCATCCTGGAGCGTCCGGACAGCAGCGTCGCGGTGGTACTATTGGAACTCGCTGACGCGTTCGTCCTGTGCCGAGACGGGCTGTGCTACTCGTACGACAGTGACCCCGTCGTCGAACTCGATATCGACCGCTTCATGGCGCGGGCCGAGACCCACAGCGCCTTCGTGCAGACGAACGTCGCGAAGTTCCGGGACCGGTACGGCTACCGGTGATCCTCCCCGGCGCGCGGCGCGCGCTGACGGATGGATGGCGACGAGAGGCTGCGTCACGTGAGACCGATCCGCAAGGGTGACCGTGGGCCGGCCGTCGAGGACGTCCAGCGGCGACTGCGTGTCCTCGGAGCGGACCTCGGGCCCACCGGCATAGACGGTGTCTTCCTCGGTGCCACACTCGCCGCTGTCCGTGCTTTCCAGAAGGAGCGCGATCTGGAAGAGGACGGAGACGTCGGAGAGCGCACCTGGGCCGCACTCGTCGACGCCACCTTCAGACTCGGAGACCGTCTCCTCTACCTGCATTTCCCGCACTTCCACGGCGCCGATGTCCTGGCGCTCCAAGGCGCCCTCAACGTGCTGGGGTTCGCGGCGGGTGACCTCGACGGCATCTTCGGGGCATTCACCGAACGCGCGGCACGTGAGTTCCAGTCGAACTCGGGCCTGCCGGCGGACGGGATCGTCGGCCCGGATACCGTGCGCTCCCTCGGGAACCTCCGTCACGTGTGGGCCGACAAGCCCGCGCAGGCCCTCGATCAGCTCCACCGTTCGCCGGCGCGCAGCGCCGATGTGCTGTCCCGGGTCGAGGTCGGAGTGGTCGCGCTCGACAGTCATGCGATCGCGATCGCGGACCGTTTGCAGAACCTGGCGCTGGCGAGCAATCCCGCGGCGCGCGTCCGGATCGTGGCCGACGGGTGCGAACCCCCGTGCAGCCTCATCTTCGCGCTGGGAGTGATCGACAGTCACGGCGCGGCGCAGGACCGTCCGCGGGTCGTCGCCGGCGACGGCGGGGACGCGCTGGCGACGCGTCTGGAGGTGGCGCTGCTCTCCTCTCCGAGCACGCCATGCACTGTGGACGTGGTGCTCGCGGGTGGCGCGGCCGACGAGCGGGCGGCTCAGCGCATCGCAGTCGGCCTGCTCGACGGACTGTGCCTCGGACTGGCTGCCGTTTCGGCCCCTGTGCTACCCTGACACGGTTTGACCCGCCCCCTCCGACCCCGAACAGGGAGGAGAGGACCATCCGAGTCTCCGCCTTCATCGCGGCCCCCCTCGCGGTCGCGCTCCTCCTCTTCGCCTCTCCCGCAGCCGCGACTCCTGTCGCGGACAAGCGGGCAGAGGCCGTGCGCGTCAAGAAGCAACTGGACGCTCTCGACTCCAGGATGGAGATCGCCGTCGAGGACTACGACGAGGCGCGCGTCGGCTACCTCGAGGCCACGCGCAAGGTCGCCGAGAACAAGTCCACACTTCGGCGACTGAACGGGCGGATCGGCGTCCTGCAGAGCTCTCTGGACGCGCGCGCCCAGAGCATGTACCGCAACGGACCTCTTGGAACGGTCGACGTCCTGTTCGGGACCACGACCTTCGAGGACTTCACGCAGACGTGGGACCTTCTCACGAGGTGGAACGAGGAGGAGTCGGCGGCCCTTGCCGAGTTGCGGGCCTCCCGGAAGGAGAGCCTGCGCGTGGAGTCCGACCTTGAAGCGTCGCAGTCCCAGGCACGCGGGCACCTCAAGGTCGTCACGGATCGGAAGCGGACCATCACCGTCGACTTGGCGAAGCGGGCTGCGATGCTCGCCGGTCTCGAGAGCGAGATCGCGGCACTTCGTGCGCAGGAGCGCGCCCGCGCGATGGCCGCGGCGCGGCGCACCAGACCCTCCCGCAGTGGAGGCTGGGACTGGGGGAGCCCTTCGAAGTCCCCGCGCTCCGGTGTCGTGACGATCGCGAGGCGCTACCTCGGGAGGCCGTATCACTGGGCCGCCACCGGCCCAGGCTCCTTCGACTGCAGCGGGTTCACGATGTTCGTGTATGCGCAGGTGGGGGTTCGGCTTCCGCATAGTTCGCGCGCGCAGCTTTCGGCGGGCGCGCGCGTGTCACGTGCCAACCTGCAGGCAGGCGACCTCGTCTTCTTCGGCCGACCCATCCACCACGTCGGCATCTACGTGGGTGGCGGCATGTTCATCCACTCACCGAGGACCGGCGATGTCGTGAGCGTGGACCCCCTGCTCCGTGACTTCTCGGGGGCGTGTCGGCCCTAGGGACTCCATCGCCGGCGCCGGCCCCGGCTGACCTTGCGCGAACCATGTGTCGCGCGATGCTGGTAGGATTAGCGTGCACGCGACCAGCGACACCCGAGGGCGGGGACATGGCTGAGATCGACGGACTCCTCAAGCTCATGACGGATCAGGGCAGTTCCGACCTGCATATCAAGGCAGGCAGTCCGCCCGCGGTCCGCCTCAACGGCCGACTCGTCGTACTGCGCGACGTACAGCCGCTCAGCCCCGAGGTCACGAATCGCCTCGCAGCCGGCATGATGGACGAGCGGCAGAGGACCAGCTTCGAGAGCCACTGCGAGACCGACTTCGCGTACTCGCTTCCGGGCGTCGGGCGGTTCCGCGTCAACGTCTTCCATCAGCGTGGCAGCGTCGCGATGACGCTGCGGCGCGTCACCACGGACCGTTCGTCGATAGAGTCCCTCGGTCTGCCCCAGGTCGTGCGGACACTGGCCGATGAGCCTCGCGGCCTCGTGCTCGTCACCGGGACCGCCGGGTCGGGCAAGACCACCACGCTCGCAGCCATGATCGACCACATCAACGACACCCGTGACGGACACATCGTCACGATCGAGGACCCCATCGAGGTCCTGCACCAGGACAAGAAGTGCATCGTCAACCAGCGTGAGATCGGGATCGACACCGAGAGCTACGCCGACGCCTTGCGCCACGTCGTTCGCCAGGACCCCGACGTCATCCTCATCGGCGAGATGCGCGACCATGAGACGGTGTCGGCCGCGCTCACGGCCGCGGAGATCGGGAACCTGGTCTTCTCGACGCTGCACACGATCGATGCGACGGAGACGGTCAACCGCATCATCGACTTCTTCCCGCCATACCAGCAGAAGCAGATCCGTCTCATGCTCGCCTCGACACTCAAGGGCATCATCTCGATGCGCCTCATCCCCTCGATCAACGGTGGTCTCGTACCGGCGGTCGAAGTGCTCGTGATGACCGGGACGATCCGCGAATACATCCTCGACCCGGAGCAGACCTACAAGATCCGCGACGCCATGAACGAGGGCGACTACTACGGCATGCAGACGTTCGACCAGTCTCTGTTGACGCTCTACCAAGCCGGGGCGATCACGATGGACGACGCCATGTCGATGGCCGCGAACGCCCACGACTTCAAGATCAAGTTGCGTCAGCTGGGGATCTCGACGCAGAAAGCCGCCGAGTCAGGCATCTACTAGGGCCGCGCAGACCCGCAGGTCGCGCACGGCTGCGTCGTAACGTACGTGTTCATGTCCACGAACGAGAGTGAGAGTCGACACATCCATGGCGAAGGTGCTCTTCATCGCTCCTCCCTATCGCTGCTGGGGCGTCCAGGTCATCGGTACGTGGCCTCCACTCCAGCTCGCCTACCTCGCCGGGGCCGCGCTCGACGCGGGGCATGAGGCGAAGCTCTGCGACGCGATGAACAACGGTTTCACGTTCGACGACGTGCGCGCCGAGATCGAGGCGTACAAGCCGGACTTCGTGGTCTCGCTGGACTATCTGCCGGTGTCGGGAGCGATCAGTACCGCTACCGTGCCGGCCGCGCTCAAGACGCTCGCTATCGCCAAGGAGGTCTCGCCCGGCATCGTCACCATCATCGGCGGACCGCACCCGACCTTCCTGTACGACGAGATCCTCGGTGAGCCCGAGTGCCGGGTCGATTACGTGTTGCGGGGCGAGATGGAAGAGACGCTGCCCGAGCTGCTCGCCGCCGTCGCGTCGGGCCGTGTCGCCGATGTGGCTGGCATCGCCTACTGGGACGGAGAGACGCTCGTCACGACCCCGATGCGCCCGCACATCGCCGACCTCGATACCGTGTCGCCGGCATGGCACCTTCTCGACTGGAGCCTGTACCACTACAACATCGAGCCCTGGGGCCGGATGGCGTCGATACTGACGACCCGTGGCTGCATGATGGGATGCTCGTTCTGTTCGCACCGGAAGTTCTGGCGCGGCGACTGGCGAGCGCGTGATCCCCGCAAGGTCGTCGACGAGGTCCGCCTTCTCGTCGAGAAGTACGAGGTCGAGTTCATAACCCTGATCGATCCGTACCCGACCAACGACCGGGACCGCTGGGAGCAGCAGCTCGACTTGCTGATAGAGGCGGACCTCGACGTGCATCTGCTGATGGAGACGCGCGTCGAGGACATTATCCGCGACGAGGACCTGCTGCCGAAGTACAAGGCGGCGGGCATCATCCACATGTATCTGGGCGCCGAGAGCAGCTCCGACGAGATGCTCTCGAGCCTCAACAAGGGCACCGACGTCGATATGAACAAGCGCGCCATCGACCTGCTGCGCGAGCATGACATCATGACCGAGGCGTCGTTCATGATCGGATTCCCGAACGAGACGTGGGAGACCATCGCCAAGACCGCTGCCGAGGCCGTGCGACTCAACCCCGACATCGCCGTCTTCCCGGTCATCACGCCCATGCCGTTCACCCCGCTCCACGAGGAGATGAAGGACCGCATCCGCGTGTTCGACTACTCCAAGTACAACCTGATGACGCCGATCATCGAGCCGTACGAGATGTCGCTCGACGATGTGTACCGGGCGCTCGCGAAGTGCTACATGACCTTCTACGGACAGAAGATGAAGGAAGTCGCCGCGTTGCCGGACGGCTTCAAGCGCCGGTACATGATGAGCGCCTTCGAGCAGATGATGAAGGACTACGGCGACCGGTTCGACTTCCTTCGCGAGGAGATGCCGCCCGGCATGAAGATGGGGCCGGTCTGAGGCGTACTCCGCAGGGCTTCTAGCCGTCGACCTCTTCACCGGCGCGCCGACTCCCGCGCCAGGTCAGCCACGCTATCGTCGCGCTGACGCCGAGCGCCGCGCCGACCGTGTCCGTCGCCCAGTCGAGCACGTCGGGCGTGCGTCCGGGGACGAACGCCTGGTGCAGCTCGTCGCTGACGCCATAGAGCGAGCACGCCGCGAGGGCGATGAGCGCGAGTGCGACCCGCCTCGGCCGGTGGCGCAGGGCCAGCATGACGAGCGCGCCGAGCACGGTGTACTCGGCGAGATGTCCCTGGAACGAGTACCCGCCAGGCAGGTTCGAGCCGGGGATCGAACTCATCGCGAAGATGACCCCCGTCCACGCGAGCACGGGCACCCAGCGCAGTGCGCGATCGCGCGTCGATCCGATGTGAGCGGCATCAGGCATGCGGCGAGTCTAGCATCCGTGTGCATGCGCCGCCCTTCGTCGTCCGCGCGTTTGTGTGGCAGGATGCGAAGGTACGATCCACCTTTTCCCGTGAAGGGCATCCCACGTGACGCGCAAGTCCTCTCTGGTCGCGGTCATCGTCTCGGCGGCGTGCTTCGCCACGCTCGGGCCGCTGCAGACGTGGGCGTTCGCCCAGGGCGCGGAGTCGCTCTCGCTGCTCGCGGTCCGCTTCGCCATCGCGGCGGTCGTGATGGCCGCGGCCCAGGCGATGCGGGATCCGTCGGCGCTCAAGGTCGGTCGGACCGACCTGCTGCGGTTCCTCGGGCTGTCCGTGACCGGCTATGGCGCGGGCTCGCTGTGCTACTCGTTCGCGCTGCGTGAGGTCGGCGTGTCGGTCACGACGGTGCTTCTCTACACGTATCCGGCGATGGTCTCGATCATCGGGTGGCTGTTCCTGAAGGAACACTTCCCCCCCAGACGGATCGCCGCGGTCATCATGACGTTCGCGGGCTGCGCGCTCGTGGCAGGGGTCTTCTCGAGCGGCGTCGCGCTGAATGCGCAAGGCGTGCTGCTCGGTCTCGGGGCGGGTCTCGGCTACGCGATCTTCAACGTGCTGTCGTTCCGCACGCTGGGCACGACGCCCAGACTGGTGCTGATGGCCTACACCTTCGGCATCTCGGCGATCGGGATGGCGGGTATCGCGGCCTTCACCGGGAGCGGGACGGCGGTCGCGCGCTGGCAGCCGCAGGCGTGGATGGCGCTCGCCGCCATCGTCGCGGTGCCGACATTCGCGGCGGTGATGCTCTATCTCGGCGGGATGCGTGGGATGGGCGCTCCGCAGGCGGCGGTCGTATCGACCCTCGAGCTGCCCTTTGCGGTGATGTTGGCGGCGGCGCTTTCCCTGTACGAGCCGCTGCGGCTGACGGTCGGGCTGACCTCGACGGAGGCGTTGAGCCCCATCCAGTTGGCGGGGGCCGCGGTCGTACTGGCAGGCGTCGTGCTCGCGGAGTGGGGGAGCGGCGGCGTCGAGGTGGACGGGGCCGCGGCGGTCTAGCCGCGCAGGGAGAGCAGGAACACAAGCCCCCCTCGTGCGAGCCAGGCGACGATCTCGGCTGCGACCTGGCCGCCGAAAGCGATGAAGACCACACGCCGGGCCTCGCGCGCCTCGACTCCGAGCCCCTCGAAGCCCCGCAACGTCAACAGCGCTGAAGCGGCCAGCGCCAGAAGCGGCAGAGGGTCGATCACCGCGACGGCGAACGGCAGCAGCGCGGGTCCCCATGCGTCGTCGATGGAGGACGGAGTGCGAGCCAGCGCGCCTCTGGCAGCGGTGCGCATGATGAACAACCTCGCGAGTGCCCAGGCCGCCATCCATCCAGCAGCGAGGAATCGGCGCACGAGCGGGGTTCCGAGCGCGCCCGGCACCGCGAAGGACAGCACCACGCCTGCAGTGAGTGCCACGGCGCCCGCGCTCTTGAGCAGCGTGCGATCGTCCGCGTCCGAGGCGCGCAGCGTGCCGGCGGGATCGCGCAGGTAGCGTATCGCCAGGGCGGCGCCGCGCACCGGCCGCGATGCTGCGAGGGCGCGACCTCCGCGACAGGCTCCGCGAATACCCGCAGTGAGCAGCCGACGCCACGCCAGGAAGAGGGCGGCGACCGGACCGTCGGCGCTGCGTTGGGACGGCTCAGGCGCCGGGGCGCGGCGTGTGGGAAGTGCTACCATGTGGGCGCGCCGCTCCTTGCTCCGGGGGCGATAGTGCAAGGATAGCGCACGGGCGCGCGATGCCCGTCGGCCCGCGGCGCGAGTCGGTACGTGTTTCGCTGCGAAGTGCGTGGTTTCCCATGCCGGCATGCGGCTCGAAGGGCTGTCCGTGGCAGGCTCCGGTCGCTGGATCCGAATACTGAAGATGCTCGCAGGCGCCCTCGGCGTGGCTTTCGTCGTCGTGCTGGTCGCCGGCCTCTATCTCTTCGAACTCTCCCGGACGCTCCCGGACCTCGAGTCGGCCCCCGGCGCGCTCCAGGCGGCTCGGACCTCGGTCGTCTACGCCGCCGACGGCTCGGTGCTCACCGAATGGCATGGCGAGCAGGATCGCAAGGTCGTCGACATCTCGGCGGTGCCGAAGGTCCTTCAAGACTCGGTGGTCGCGGCGGAGGACGAGCGGTTCTTCGAACACGACGGGGTCGATGCCGGCGCGGTCATGGGAGCGTTGCAGGGCACGAGCGGCAGGGGAGCAAGCAGCATCACGCTCCAACTGGTCCGGTTGCTCTTCGACGAGGGTCGCTCCGGTGGGGTCACCAGCAAGGTGCGCCAGGCTCTCATGGCGTATCAACTCGAGGCGAAGACCTCGAAGGAGCGGGTCCTCCAGGGCTACTTGAACATGGTGTACTTCGGGAACGGCCGCTACGGCGTGGAGAGCGCGGCCCGCGGATACTTCGGCAAGCCCGCCTCCAGTCTGACGCTTGCCGAGTCGGCTCTTCTCGCGGGCGCGATCCGTTCGCCCTCCCGCTATTCGCCGACCGTCGATCCGGCGGCCGCGAAGACTCGTCGCGACGAGGTGCTCGCCCGTATGCGCGACCTCGGGCTGATCACGTCGGAGCAGGAGGTCGAGGCCCGGGCGACGCCGGTTAAGCTGACCGCGGCGAAGGCGGAGGCGAGTAAGGTCGCGCCGTACTTCGTGGAGTACGTGAAGCAGCAGCTCATCGCGAAGATGGGTAGCAAGGCGGTCTTTACCGGGGGGCTGCGCGTCTACACCACACTGGAGCCTGCGGCCCAGCGGGCAGCCGAGACGGCTGTCGCATCCGTCCTGCCGGCACCGGCCGACCCCGAATGTGCTCTGGTCGCCTTGGATCCCCGCGATGGGCGGGTGCTCGCGATGGTGGGTGGGCGCGACTTCGCGGCCGCGCAGTACAACCTCGCTGCGCAGGGCCGACGGCAGCCGGGATCGGCGTTCAAGCCGTTCGTCCTCGTGGCCGCGCTCGAGAACGGCGTGAGCCCCGATCGCACCTTCGACACGTCGCCCTACACCGTGCGCGTGAAGGACGGCTACTGGCGGGTTGAGAACTACGAGAACGGCTTCACCACCGGCCGGCTCACGCTCCGGGCCGCGACGGACTGGTCCGTCAACGCCGTGTACGCGCGGCTCATCATGGAGGTCGGACCCGAGAAGGTCGTCGACGCCGCGAAGCGGATGGGCATCACCTCGCCTCTGGAGCCGAATCCGGCCATCGCGCTCGGCGGGCTGTCTAAAGGCGTCTCGCCGCTCGAGATGGCATCCGCATTCGGGACGCTGGCGTCCGGCGGGATGCACAGCCCACCGGTCGCCGTCCTGAAGGTGACCGACGACCGCGGCGCGGTCCTGTTCGCATCCACGACGAAGCCGAAGCGCGCGGTGGCGCAGGCCGTGGCCGCCCAGGCCTCCGGTATGCTCCGCGACGTCGTGGAGCGCGGCACGGGGACGAACGCGCGCATCGGGCGCGCCGTCGCCGGAAAGACGGGCACGACGCAGTCGTACCGTGACGCATGGTTCGTCGGGTACACCGGCGACATGGTCGCCGCTGTGTGGGTCGGCTATCGCCAAGCGCAGGTCGAGATGCTCAACGTGCACGGGATCAAGGTCACAGGCGGCAGCTTCCCCGCGATGGTGTGGGGCCGCTTCGCCACGGCTGCTCTGCCGCTGCTCGCGGAACCGTCGCGCCCCGCGACCGGAGCGGTCGCCGCAGATGAGGCAGCGCCGGCGTCCGACCTCGTGGGCGTGCGCATCTGTCGCGACACGTTCCTGCTCGCCAACCCGCGCTGCCCGGACGTCTTCCAGGTGGAGCTCGAGCCATCGCTCGTGCCGGCGCAGACCTGCTCGAAGCACTGATCCTGCCGGCCCCAGCGGGAGCGGCTACGCCTTGCGGGCGGCGTCCGGGACGAAGAACTTCCGCACCGCCCATGGCCGACGCAGTCCGATGACCTGCTGCGGGCACAGCTCCTGGCAGCAGTAACACCGGATGCACGTGTCGTAGTCGAACGCGGGGCGCTTCTCCGCCATCGTGATCGCGCTCACGGGACAGTTCTGCTCGCAGGTGCGGCAGGCGGTACAGCCCGCCGGATCGCTCAGGACGGGGCGGGAGACGATGCGCTTGCGCACCCATCGCGCCACGCGCGGCGGCAGCCTTCGTGACATATCGCGGGCTGGGTGTGCGAAGTCGCGCATCACGAACCGCTCCCAGTCGTCCCCGACGACCGAGACGCCGGCGGGCGAGGCGGGAGCCAGACCGCGTCGTGCCGCGGCACGCACCGTGTAGACATCCATCGGGTCGAACCCTGCGATCGCGGAGGCGATCACGTCCAGCGCTGCGGGGTCCGGCGAGGCGAGGAGCGCGCCGATCTGCCGGGGCGGACCGCCCGCGGGACCGTCGCCCTCCATCCCGATCACCGCGTCCATGATCGTGAGCTCCGGCGCGCACGCCAGCATCAGATCGACAAGCATCTCGGCGAAGTCTTGGCGGTCCGGGACCTTCAGGTGGAACTGCGCCTTCTCGAGGCCCGGTATGCACCCGAAGAGGTTCTTCACGCCCCCGGTGAACATCATGAACCCGTGGGTCTTGAGCTTCGGCAGGGAGATGAGGACGTCCGCGCCGACCGCCTCGCTGCCGAGGTTGAACGAGGAGTAGAGCGACCCACCCTGAAACGACACGCGGCTGACCGCGTCGTCGAGGAGCGAGACGCGCGCGCCTTCCTGCTGGCACACCGCCGCGATGCCGGACGTCTCGAACAGCGCGCGTGTCGACGCTGCGCTGTTGCGGCCGCCGGGGCTGTCGCCTACCGCCACGTCGGCCGCCCCGGCTGCGAACGCCGCCCGGATGACGGCGCGCACGAACTCGGGATGCGTGGTGACCGCGCGCTCGGGCGCCGCCTTCATGAGCAGGTTCACCTTGAGGAAGACGCGTTGTCCGGGCGAGACGAACGAGCCCATCCCGCCGAGTGGATCGAGCGCGCGCTGGAGCGCGGTCGAGACGGTATCGAGGTCGTATGAGGCGCACGCCGCGACGCTCACACGCGGGCGCTGGACGGTCACGACTCCTGCCCGGCGAGCCGGGAGTCCACCGCGCGCAGGATGGCGGGATATGAGACTGCGCCGTCATAGAGCGGTTCGCCGTCCACGACCGTAACGGGATAGAGCAGACCGCCGTCCCGGATCGCCTCGACGGTGTCGGCGTACTCTGCTCGGGTAGCCTCGCTGGTCACGTCGTGGTAGTCGATACGGGCGCGATCACCGAACCTTCGCTCCATCTCGGCCCGCACGATCGATGTGATCTCCTCCGGAGACCACGATGGACCTCAACCGCCGCTGCAGCAGGCGGTCTCAGCGGGCATGTCGAAGACTTGAACGACAACGGGTCCCATGGCTCTCCTCATCACCGGCCGGCCGTCGCAGGCCGCCACGTGGATCATAGCAGTGGAAGCATACCCCAAGGGGTATTGATACCGCAAGCGGCCCGACGGCCGGTGCTATCATGGCAGCGGCCGAGTGACACGTGGTCGCGAGACGTTCCCGGACCCGCCTCTGGAGGTAGAAGTGAGCCCCAAGACGAACCACGACGCGACCGGGCGACGGCTGCTGGTCTCCATGCTTGCGGTGGGGATCGCGACGGGGGTCGTCTTCCCCGTGTTCGCCAGCTTCTTCGTCGACTTCCGTGGGGCGGCGCCGACCGTTGTGTTCGTCGCGCTGTGTCTGGCGGCGGGGGCGGGCATGGGTGTCGTGTGTTGGCAGGTCGCCCGAAGGACGTCCGAGGCGGTCCTGCGAGGTGTGCTCGGCGATGCGGGAGCAGCCCTCAGCATCACCGTCCACGACTCGACCGGTATCGATGGCGCACGGACGGAGCTGATCCGCGTGTTCGGCAACGTCACGACCCTGCTCGGGCAGGCCCGTCAGGTGAACTCCAGGCTACGCGGGCTCGCGTCGGACATCCTGGCGGCCAGCGAACAGCAGGTCGCCGGCGCGGCCGAGCAGGCAGCGGCGGTCACCCAGACGTCCGCCACGCTCGAAGAGTTGGCGCAGACCTCCAAGCAGATCGCGGAGAACTCCGAAGCCGTCGTCCGCGTGGCGGAACGCACGCTGGCGAGCGCCGAGGAGGGCATGACCGCCGTCGCGGAGACGGCGAACGGCATCGAGGAGATCCGGACGACCACCATGCAGTCCTCCGACCGTATCCTGCAGCTTGGCGAGCGCAGCCAGGAGATCGGCCGGGTCTTGACCATCATCGACGAGATCGCCGAGCAGACGAAGATCCTTGCGCTCAACGCCGCGATCGAGGCCGCCCGCGCCGGCGAGGCCGGCAAGGGATTCGCCGTGGTCGCCGAGGAGATCCGCAAACTGGCCGACTCCGTCACGGAGTCGACGCAGGAGATCGGGCGCGTCGTGCGCGAGATCCAGGCATCCACCTCCGCGCTCGTGATGGCGACCGAGCGCGCTGCCAAGAAGGTGGACGAGGGCAAGCACATCGCGCATCGCACCGCCGACGCGCTCGACCGCATCGTCCAGGAGGTCGAGCAGACGACCGATGCCGCGAAGCAGATATCCATCGCCACCCAACAGCAGCGGACCGCTTCGGACCAGGTGGTGATCTCCATGCGGGAGGTCGCGCAGGTCAGTCAGCAGCAGGCTGCCGCGGCGCGGCAGGTCTCATCCTCCGTCGGCGAGATGAACAGCCTTGCCGACTCGCTGGTCACCGGGTAGGCGGGGCCACATGTCCGAGGTCGCCGCCAGACTGGCCGCAGCGGGCTACGAGCTTCCGCCCGCACCGGGTGCGCTCGGCTCGTACGTTCCCGCAGTCCTCACCGATCGGCTCGTGTTCACGGCCGGACAGTTGCCGCTCCGGGCGGGCCAGCTGCTGGCGTCGGGCATCGTCGGGGCGGAGATCGATCCCGAGCAGGCCAGGGCGTGCGCCGAGCAGGCCGCGCTCAATGCGCTGGCCGCGGCCTCGACTGTGTGCGACCTCGATGACGTCGAGCGTGTGGTCAAGCTCACCGGCTACGTGGCGTCGACTGCGGGCTTCACGGCACAGCCGTCTGTGGTCGACGGGGCCAGCGCCGTCATGCTGGCAGCGTTCGGCGAGGCCGGGCGCCATGCTCGCGCGGCGGTCGGCGTGATCGCCCTGCCGCTCGGCGCGCCCGTGGAGATCGAGATCGTTCTCGCGCTTCGCTGACACCGCTTCGCGGTCACCGTGCAGGAATCGATACCGACGCGCCGAATCCCCTGCTGTAAGAGGCCGAATCAGGCCGACGCGCGACCTCACGGGTGTGCTTGCGCACGTGTGAGGGTTCCCATATCGTGATGGTTGGGGCGGGGAGGGGAATCCGCTCCATCCGTGCGCGTCGTAGCCCCGATGTGAGCAAGGAGAGGTGCGTATGGCGAAGATCTCGCTAGCCGGATTCAAGGACCCGGTCCGGCGGCCGCGGTACATCATCTGGACGGGGGTCGTGCTCATCGGCCTCATCGCGTTCGTTGCGGTCGCGCTCGCGGTCTCCTCGAGCCGGCTGTTCTGCGCCCAGGTGTGCCACAAGGTGCAGGACGACGCGATCATCGCGTACGAGAAGTCTTCTCACTCGGAGATCTCGTGTCTGGCCTGCCACATGCCGGTGAACTCCGACACGGTCACGTTCCTCATCCACAAGGTGGAGGCGGGCGTGTCGGGAGCGGTCAACACTCTTGGCAACACGTATGAGATGCCCCTCAACCCGGGCAGCAAGCTCTCGCTCGAGGGCAAGTACATGCCCGAGGGGCAGTGCACCCAGTGCCACTCCAAGAACCGCAAGGTGACTCCTTCGCCCGGGATCCTGATCGATCACGCGATCCACAGCGAGAAGAAGATCACCTGCACGACGTGCCACAACCGCGTCGGGCACAACGAGGATGGCTGGGAACTCACGCTCAAGACCGTCGAGGGCAAGCCGAGCAAGAAGCACCCTGACTACATGAAGATGATGTGGTGCTATCGCTGCCACGACCTCGAGAGCAAGAAGACCGCTCCGGGAACGTGCGCGACATGCCACACGCCCGATTTCCCGCTCAAGCCAGCCAACCACCTCGTGGCCGAGTTCTACCCCAAGGGCCACGCGGAGTTGGCGCTTCAGGACGAGGAGCAGTACAAGGAGCGCGAGAAGGAGCACGAGGAGCTCGCTGCCAAGGTCGAGGCGAAGCATGGCGACCCGAACATGCTCCTGCCGGTCTCCTACTGCGGGACCTGCCATATCAAGACGAAGTTCTGCGACAGCTGCCACGGCATGGAGATCCCGCATCCCGAGGAGTTCAAGACCAAGTCGCACCCCGAGGTCGTCAAGACCGCGGCCGCCAAGTGCGTGATGTGTCACGGCGAGCCCGCGAAGACCGGCTTCTGTGACGATTGCCATCACGGCAAGAAGGTCGCATGGACCTTCGACGTCAAGATCCCGTGGAAGACGCAGCACGCCGCCGCCGTCACGAAGAACGGCATCGACAAGTGCTTCACCGCCTGCCACGACCAGAAGTTCTGTCTTGACTGCCACACCAAGACGAAGCCGCTGCCCGGTTCTCACAAGGCAGCGACCTGGCTGCACCGCGCCAACAGCGATCCGTTCGCCAAGGACAAGGCGATCCACGCGACCAACGCGACGTCGAACATCAAGGCGTGCGAGATCTGTCACGGCGCCGGTGGCACGACATCCGCGTTCTGCATGGGCTGCCACAAGCAGGCCATGCCGCACCCGGCGGAGTTCAAGAGCTTCCACGCCAAGACGGGCCGCACGAGCACGAAGGTGTGCGCGAACTGCCACCAGTTCAAGGAACTGTGCAGCAACTGCCACCACAAGGGTTCGTCGACCACGACCAGCTGGATGCCGCTCCACGGCAAGGTCGTCGCTCAGAACGGCAGCGCGGCCGATTGCTTCGCGAAGTGCCACAAGAAGGACTTCTGCGTGGCATGCCATACCGGTCGCAAGGTGGTTCCCGCGTCCCACAAGGCCAAGGACTGGACGAGGAGAGCGAAGCTCGATTCGAAGGCCCTGCATCCGGCCGGCTTCACCAAGGACCAGGAGAACTGCTCGTACTGCCACGGAGACGGCGGAGCGACTGCGAAGTTCTGCGTCGCATGCCACAAGTTGCCGATGCCGCACCCGGGTGGCTTCAAGGACTCGCACAAGGCGGACTTCCAGGCCAAGAAGGTCACGAAGCCCCAGTGCGTGAACTGTCACACCCAGCAGTTCTGTGACAAGTGCCACCATGAGTACACGGCTGCGGAGCCTTGGCGGACCGCCCACGACACCGTCGTGAAGGAAGGCGATCCTCAGAAGTGCTTCAAGTGCCACAAGGAGACGTTCTGCTCGTACTGCCACGTGCGGCTGATCCACTAGCCTCCACGTCACGTACGTAGCGCTCCACGAGGGGTCCGGTCCGCGAGCAAAGGGACCGGGCCCCTCGGCGTTGCGTGCATCCGGCGGGACTCCTGCGCCTCGATGCGCGACTCGAGGGAGCGCGGGCGGCTTGTCGTGCTTTGCGCCGCGCACGATGTCATGTAGAATCACGCCTCGTCGGGATGTGGCTCAGCTTGGTAGAGCGCTCGGTTCGGGACCGAGAGGTCGTGGGTTCGAATCCCGCCATCCCGACCAACCGATGAACCGACGGCAGGTCCGGCGAGATGCCGGGCCTGCCGTGCTGTTTCCGGAGAGGTATGCTGACGGCCATGCTTGCGACGGCACTACATTGGCTCGGATTCGGCCTATGCCATCAGCTTCCGGAGCGCTCCTTCTTCGGAGGCGGTCTCCAGGTACCCGTCTGCGCGCGCGACACGGGCATCTACGTCGGATTCGTGCTCTCGCTGGCGCTGATCGCTCTTCTGGACCGCGGTCGACGTCGCTCCGGCCTTCCTGCGTGGTCCCTGCTGGTGCTGGGAGGCGCGATGGTCGCGGCCATGGCGTGGGACGGTGTCACCTCCTACGCCGGGCTGCGCTCGACCACGAACGACATCCGACTCGCCACGGGACTCATGACGGGCTGGGCGCTCCCGCTCGTCGTCGCGCCGCTTCTCAGTTCGCAGCTGTGGAGACGGAGTTCGCCGGGGCGGGTACTGGAGGGATGGGGTGAGACCGCGCTGTGGCTCGCAGGGCTGCCGCTCGCCTTCGCTCTCGTGCGCTGGGGGCTGCCTGCGACCGGCGTGGCCTACCCGGTGCTGGTGGCTCTATGCATCGTCACCACGTTCGTCAGCGTGAACCTCATCGTGGCGACGCTGGCTCCACGATTCGAGAATCGAGCGGATCGCTTGCTTCACGCCTGGCCGGCGATGCTCGTCTCGCTCGCACTGTCGGTCGTCGAGGTCGGTGGCACCGCATGGGTGCGGGCATGGCTTCAATCGTTGGTCGGTCTGGGCTAGAATCAGACGCACGAGCCGCGCGCCACGCGGTGATCCGGCGTTGGGAGTATGCGGTGTACACGTACAAAGACCGCGTCCGCGTCATGATCGTCACCAACGGGTTCCGGATCGAAGGCGACTTCCACGTCCTCGCGGGCAGCCGGCTGACCGACGCCTTGAACTCGAAGGCCAAGGAGTACTTCGCCATCACCGACGCCAAGGTCTACGGCATGGACGGCGGCGCGGAACTCTACGCGCCCCCCTACGTCGCCGTGAACCGGGCGAGCATCGCCTGCATCTTCCCGCTGGAGTAGCGCGCCGCGATTCCGGCGTCCGTCGGGATCCACCGTGTCAGAGCCGTCTTGTAGGCTTCCGTTCGAACATAGGTTCGCGTGGAAGGACGGAGATGGCTACTACACGAGAAGCTCGAGACGTCACCTCGTTCGTCGCCCGGATGGGCGCGGACGCGAGTCGTCGGCATGGCGTGCCCGACGCAGTAGCGCGCACGGCGTGTTCGATCACACTCCGCAAGTTCGCTGCCTGTGACGCGTGGGACACGGACGCCGCTCGTCGGGTGCAGGCCTACTACTGGGGAGTCGTGCGTCGACGCGCGCTCGCCGCAGGCTCGGATGTGGCGGCGCTTCGCGAGCGCTACGTCGCGGCGACGGTAGCTGCCGACCTGCGCGAGGGGGGATACGCGGCCTGACTCCTTCAGCGGACGGAGCCGAGTCGACCCAGCGGTGCCCGGTGCCCGAAACGGTGATGCGCTACCTGAACGAGGCGGAGCGCAGAAGGTCGCCTGTCTTGTAGTCGAAGACCCACAAGCGCCGGGACGACAGCGGTCCGCTCTTGCCGCCGAAAGCCTCGACGACGATGAGAGATTGCACGCCTTCGACGCGCGCGACCGACACGATCAAGGGCACCGCGGCCGTGCGCGCCGGGAATCCGATCGTGAGCAGTGTGGCCGCCCGGTCACCAGCCGCTCCCTGCTCGCGCAACCAGACCAGTGCATCGGTCCTGACGTCCGGAGCCTGCTCGATATCGACTCCCTCGACAGGACCGAGGTCCGCGCTGCTGGCGAGCGCGTCGATTTCGGTGGCGCTCATCACGCCTGCGTCCGCCGTGAAGGCGACACGCGGGGTCGTGGTGCATGCCCCGATCAGCAGGGCGGCGGCGAAGAGGGTACCCATCGCTGCTGCGGGAAGGGCGCGCATGGCTCTCACGAGGTCGCTCCCTCCGGCGATGGAACCAACGGTCGCCACCATGGTAGCCCTTCACACTCCCGGCGGCACCCACGGGCCACATGGCGTGTCAGAGCGGGTCGTCACTATGGACACCGAAGACCACGAAAGTGTCGGAGGAGATCATGAAGGGGCAGTACATCGCGTCGCTGGCGGAGGGTACGAGGGTCGATGAGGTGTTCGTGATCCGCTCTCGTGACCTGCGCGCTGCTCGTACCGGCGACGCGTACTTGGCCATGGAGTTCGGTGACCGGACCGGCGTCATCCCCGGAGTCATGTTCCGTCCCGGACCGGATGACTGGTCGCTCCCGTGCGGCTCGGTGGCGCGCGTCAGGGGGACCGTCACGAGCTACCGGGGTGTCCGGCGCATCTCCGTGGAGTCGATGCGCGCCGTCTCGAGCTACGACACGGACGACATGATCGCGG
Source organism: Coriobacteriia bacterium (assembly GCA_030651905.1). GTDB lineage: Bacteria > Actinomycetota > Coriobacteriia > Anaerosomatales > PALSA-660 > JANYAK01. Next base: position 21,328 of record JAUSBS010000047.1, on the reverse strand, counting down.
CCGGAACGCGCGAACGGGTCGAGTTGGACTCGGCCCTCCGCACGCTTCTGAACGGCGTGAAGTCCCGCGGACTGCGCGCCGTTCTGCGATGCGTGTTCGGTGACAAGGCGTTCATGGAGCGGTTCCGCGCATGTCCCGGATCCGGCAGCCACCACCACGCGTACATGGGTGGCCTGCTCGAGCACACGGTCAGTGTGGCCTCGCTGTGCCGCTCGCTCGCACCGCGCTACGACGGCCTGGACGTGGATCTTCTGGTGGCCGCTGCACTGCTCCATGACATCGGCATGACCGAGGAGCTTCGCTGGGACACGACGATCGAGCGGACCGACGCAGGCCGACTGTTGGGCCACGTCATCCTCGGTGGGCGCCTGGTCTCGCAGGCGATCGACCGTGTCGGACAGTCGCTGGATCCGGGTACCGGAACGAGGCTCCTGCACGTGCTCATCTCGCACCATGGTGAGTTCGAATCGGGCGCGCCCGTGCGGCCCGCCCTCCTCGAAGCAGTGATTCTGCATCACGCCGACGATCTCGACGCCCAGGCGGCGGGCTTCATGGCCGCGGTGGCCACGGCGGGCGTCATCGAGGAGCCGTGGAGTGACGCAGCGAATCTGTTCGGTCGACCGCTCTACGTCCCCTCGGCCCTCGGTCCTGCTCCGGGTCCGCCAGTGGGGGCTGCTGTCGCCTGATACACTACGCTTCGGGTCCGCCTCATCGGGCCCGTCAAGGCTGGTCAGAGCATCTCGAAGGAGAAGGAACATGGCGCTTCCCACCGCTGAGATAGGCGTCTTCGGCGGCAGCGGGTTCTACTCGCTGCTCGAAGAGGCAGAGGAGTACCGCGTCGATACGCCGTTCGGCGCGCCGTCGTCTCCGGTCATGATCGGCCAGCTCGGGGGGCGCACCGTCGCCTTCCTGCCCCGGCACGGCAAGGATCACCAGCTCCCGCCGCACATGATCAACTATCGCGCGAACGTGTGGGCGATGAAGCAGCTCGGCGTCACCCGCATCATCGGCCCGAACGCATGCGGATCGTTGCAGCAGGACGTCAGGCCCGGCGACTTCGTCATCTGCGACCAGTTCGTCGATCGCACGTGGGGTCGCAAGGACACCTTCTACGATGGGCCGACGACCACTCACGTGTCATCGGCTGATCCCTACTGCAGTGTCATGCGGCAGGTCGCCATCGACTCGGCAGCGATGCTCGGCATCACTGCCCACCCCACAGGTACCGTGGTCGTCATCCAGGGCCCGCGCTTCTCGACGCGCTCAGAGTCGAAGTGGTTTGCCTCGCAGGGGTGGGAAGTCATCAACATGACGCAGTACCCCGAGTGCTATCTCGCGCGCGAACTCGAGATCTGCTACTGCAACATCTCCCTCATCACTGACCACGACGCCGGCGCCGAGGGTTCCGAGCCGGTCACGAACGATGAGGTCGTCCGCGTGTTCAACGAGAACAACGAGAAGGTGCGTGCGCTCATCCACGCGATGGTGCCAGCGTTGCCGGATCAGCGCGCGTGCGAGTGCGCTAGCGCGCTCACCGGCGCGGCGTTCTAGAGCACGCCAAAGCCTGCCCGGGCCCCGGTCGGGGAACGGCCTTGTCTGACTTTGTAACAATCGTTACGATGCACAAGGTATCGCCGTTGTGAGGGGGGCGCCAGGTGGCGGGAGGGACTGATCAGAAGATACCCGCGGGGGTCATCGAGCGGCTTCCGCTGTACCTCAACGTCCTGATCCACCTGAAGCAGGACGGCCAAGGCACCGTCTCGTCCGCCCGACTCGGCGAGCTCACGGACGTGAACCCGGCTCAGATCAGACGCGATCTGACCCACTTCGGCTCCTTCGGACGACGCGGTGTCGGCTACGACGTCGTTGCCCTGATCGACCGCGTGCAACGCATCCTGGGCTCGGACCACACCCACCGGCTCGTGCTCGTCGGTGCGGGGAATCTCGGTTCGGCGATCGCCGACTACACCGGGCTTCGTAAGCATGGCTTCATCGTGAGCGCGGTCTTCGATCGGGATCCCGCGCGCATCGGGACCAGGCTCGGGGACATGGTCGTTCGCGACGTGGCCGAACTCGAGCGGGTCGTCACCGAGCAAGACATCCGCATCGGCGTTCTCGCGGTCCCGCCTGATGCCGCCCAGGGGGTGGCCGACCGGCTCGCCAGCGCAGGCATCCGCGTGATCCTCAACTACACCCCGGTCGTGGTGCGCGTGCCCGCGAGCGTCACGTTGCACAACACCGACCCGGTGCAGGAATTGCTGCACACGCTGTACTACCTGTCCCGCCGCGAGGGCGTGGCATCGGACGGGTGATGGTGATACGCTTTCGCACGTCGCGCACCGTGCGATCCTTCGACCGGTGCGCACCCGATGTTCCCGGCATGAACGCCTAGGAGGACGAATGGCTATCTTCGGAATGCCCGGCGGGGCCGAGTGGTGGATCATCCTCGTCGTGATCCTGTTGCTGTTCGGGCCGACCCAGCTGCCGAAGCTGGCGAAGATGATCGGCAAGTCCGCGAAGACCCTCAAGGAGGGCATCGACGGGAAGCTGGGCGACGACGAGGAAGAGCCGAAGCCGAAGACGGACGCCAAAGCCGACGCCGCAGTACCCAAGAAGGACGACACAGGCGACGAAGCCTGATCACTCGATGTGAGCGCTACAGTCTCGGTCCGCACTTGCGCGTGCGGACCGAGACTGTATACTCTCCAAGACCATTTCGGGCCGCCGCGCGTGACGGGCGGCCCGCGCGTTGCTCCGGTGCCGCCATCACGAGCGGCCCGGGAGGTCCGGGGGAGCCGACCTAAGAGTCACAGGAGCCGAATCCATGCACAAAGAGATCGCACTCACCGTCGAAGGTCACGCCAAGCTCGAGGAAGAGCTGCACTACCTTGAGACGACCCGCCGCCGCGAGGTCGGGGAGCGGATCAAGGAGGCGAAGGAGTTCGGCGACATCTCGGAGAACTCCGAGTACGACGACGCCAAGAACGAGCAGGCGTGGGTCGAGAGTCGCATAATCGAGGTCAACCAGATCCTCGCTCACGCCACGATCATCAGTTCACCCAAGAAGAACGACAAGGTCTCGCTCGGCAGCAGGGTCGAACTGCAGATGACTGAGTCGGGCGATGTGCACCGCTACCAGATCGTAGGCTCGGCCGAGGCCGATCCCTCGAACGACAAGATCAGCAACGAATCGCCGGTCGGCCAGGCCATCATCGGCAGGCGCAAGGGCGACTCCGTGACCGTCACCGTCCCGTCTGGCAGAGTGTTGGAGTACACGGTCCTGTCCATCACCCGCTAGGGGGGCCGATGACCGACCATGATGCTCGGGACGCTGCACCTGTGGATGACCCGATAGAGGTCAGGCGCGCGCGGCTGGACGCCATCAGGGCCGCGGGCCAGGAGCCCTACAAGCTCAGCTTCGACGTCACCGCACGGGCGGCCGGTCTGGCCGCGACCCACGCGGGACTCGAGCCGGGCAGTGAGACCGCCGACACGGTCTCGGTCGCCGGGCGCGTCGTGGCCATCCGCGACCAGGGCAAGGTCGCGTTCGTCGTGCTCCGTGACTCCACGGGTGACCTCCAGCTCTTCTGCCGCCCCAACGCCATGGGCGAGGACGGCTTCGCGGAAGTCAAGGAACTCGATCTCGGCGATTGGGTCGGCGCCTCCGGCACCGTTCTCCGCACTCGCCGTGGAGAGCTCTCCGTGGCCCCCACGAGTGTCGTACTCCTGTCGAAGTCCCTTCGGCCACTTCCCGAGAAGTTCCACGGACTGACCGACACTGAGACGCGATATCGCCAGCGCTACGTCGACCTCATCGTGAACACCGAAGTACGCGACACGTTCATGAAGCGGTTCGCGATCATCGCCTCGATCCGGCGCTACATGGAGTCGCAGGGCTACCTCGAGGTCGAGACCCCGATGCTGCACCCCATACCCGGCGGCGCCACGGCGCGCCCGTTCGCGACGCATCACAACGCGCTCGACATGCAGCTCTATCTTCGGATCGCCCCTGAGCTCTATCTCAAGCGCCTGCTGGTCGGCGGCTTCGAGGCCGTCTACGAGATCAATCGCTCGTTCCGCAACGAGGGCATCTCCGTCCGGCACAATCCCGAGTTCACGATGCTCGAGGCATACCGCGCGTTCACCGACCTCCGCGGCATGATGGACCTGACCGAGGGCATCGTCCGCACGGCGGCGTCCGAGGTCCTCGGCACGCTCTCTGTCACGTACCAAGGCGCGAGCATCGACCTCGGTTCACCGTGGCGCCGCGCGACCATGATCGAACTGACCAGCGATGCCGCCGGCGAGGATGTCTCGTTCGCACGCTCCGTCGACGAGTTGCGCGCCCTCTGCGCGAAGCACGAAGCACCGGTCGAGGCCGGTTGGGGTAAGGGCAAGCTCATCACCGAGCTGTTCGAGAAGCTCGTGGAGCGGACTCTCGTGCAGCCGACGTTCGTCACCGACTATCCGCTCGAGACCTCCCCGCTGGCGCGCAAGAAGCCCGGGCACCCCGAGCTCACCGATCGCTTCGAGCTCATCATCACGGGCAGGGAGTTCGCCAACGCCTTCTCCGAGCTCGTCGACCCCGTCGATCAGCGCGAGCGCTTCGCCGCGCAGATGGCCGCGAAGGTCGACGGCGACGATGAGGCGATGGGCTACGACGAGGACTACTTGCGAGCGATGGAATACGGGATGCCGCCCGCGGGGGGCATGGGCATCGGGATCGACCGCCTCGTCATGCTGCTGACCGACAGCGCGTCCATCCGCGACGTGCTTCTCTTCCCGCACCTACGCCCGGAGTCATAGGCCGGCTCGCGGGACCAGGATATGAGTCGACATCACTCACATCATGGCACTTCGCTTGCTTCACGCTGCGCACCCGGCACGACGTGTCGGTCGAGGCGGGTATACTGTGTCCTACGCACATATCGAACGAGTCTCCGCGCATCGCGGGTCACATAGGGAGCATCAGCCATGTTCGAGCGGTTCACTGAGAAGGCACGGCGGGTCGTGGTGTACGCGCAGGAAGAGGCGCGTATGCTCAACCAGAACTACATCGGGACCGAGCACTTGCTCCTGGGTCTGATCCGCGAGCAGGACGGTATCGCCGCCAAGGCGCTCGAATCCCTCAACATCTCGCTCGAGGACGTCCACCAGCAGGTGGAGGAGCTCATCGGCCGGGGTACGTACGTCCCGACCGGACACATCCCGTTCACCCCGCGGGCCAAGAAGGTCTTGGAGCTCTCACTACGCGAGGCCCTCCAGCTCGGACACAACTACATCGGCACCGAGCACATCCTGCTCGGACTCATCCGCGAGGGCGAGGGTGTCGCCGCGCAGGTCCTGCTCAACCTGGGCGCCGACCTCGAGAAGGTCCGCTCCGCGGTCATCCAGCTGCTCTCGGGCTACTACGGCAAGCCGGGACAGGAGGGCGGTGGCGAGGAGCGCGGAAGCGGCAACGCCCAGCTCCTCGACGAGTTCGGCCGCAACCTCACCCGCGCCGCGCGCGAGGGGAAGCTCGACCCGGTCGTCGGTCGCGAGCCGGAGATCGAACGCGTCATGCAGATCCTGTCGCGGCGCACGAAGAACAACCCCGTGCTCATCGGCGAGCCGGGCGTGGGCAAGACCGCCGTGGTCGAGGGACTCGCGCAGTCCATCGCACGCGACGAGGTCCCCGAGACCCTTCGCGGCAAACAGCTCTACACGCTCGATCTGGCGGCTCTCGTCGCGGGGTCGAAGTATCGCGGTGAGTTCGAGGACCGACTGAAGAAGGTCATGAAGGAGATCCGCGAGCGCGGCGACATCATCCTGTTCATCGACGAGATGCACACGCTCGTGGGCGCGGGCGCGGCCGAAGGCGCCATCGACGCCGCCTCGATCATCAAGCCGGCTCTCGCCCGCGGAGAGCTGCAGACGATCGGCGCCACCACGCTCGACGAGTATCGCAAGTACGTCGAGAAGGATGCCGCGCTCGAGCGCCGGTTCCAGCCCATCACCGTCGGAGAGCCGAGCGTGCCCGAGACCGTCGACATCCTGCGCGGCCTTCGCGATCGATACGAAGCGCATCACCGCGTGTCGATCACCGATGGCGCGCTCGAGGCCGCGGCCACGCTTGCCGACCGCTACATCTCAGACCGCTTCCTGCCCGACAAGGCGATCGACCTCATCGACGAGGCCGGCTCCAAGATGCGCATCCGCATGATGACCGCGCCGCCCGACGTGCGCGAAGTGGAAGAACGCCTCAAGTCGGTCCGTCAGGAGAAGGAGGCGGCGATCGAGGCGCAGGAGTTCGAGAAGGCCGCCTCGCTCCGCGACAAGGAGAAGCAGGTCCTCTCCGAGAAGCGCACCATCGAGGAGCAGTGGCTCAAGCCCGACACGCGGCGCGTAGTCGAGGTCACGGAGACCGAGATCGCCGACATCGTGTCCATGTGGACGGGGATCCCGGTCACGGCCCTCACCGAGGCCGAGACCGCCAAGCTCCTGCGCATGGAGACGTCGCTTCACGAGCGTATCGTCGGCCAGGACGAGGCCGTCATAGCCGTGAGCAAGGCGATCCGCCGCACCCGCGCCGGTCTCAAGAACCCGCAGCGCCCGTCCGGGTCGTTCATCTTCCTCGGGCCGTCCGGCGTGGGTAAGACCGAACTCGCGAAGACACTCGCGGCGTTCCTGTTCGGCAGCGAAGACCATCTCATCTCGCTCGACATGAGCGAGTACATGGAGAAGCACACCGTCTCGCGTCTCGTCGGGTCGCCTCCGGGCTACGTCGGCTTCGAGGAGGGCGGCCAGCTGACGGAGCAGGTCCGCCGTAAGCCGTACTCGGTCATCCTCTTCGACGAGATCGAGAAGGCACATCCCGACGTGTTCAACATCCTCCTGCAGATACTCGAGGAGGGGCGTCTCACGGATGCTCAAGGCCGCAAGATCGACTTCAAGAACACGATCATCATCATGACGAGCAACGTCGGTGCCCGGGATATCTCCAAGGGCAAGACGCTCGGGTTCACCCCCGAGGCCGCTGGCGGGCTGACGCACGAGACGATCAAGGAGCGTGTGACGGGCGAGCTCAAGAAGCTGTTCCGTCCGGAGTTCCTCAACCGCGTCGACGAGGTCATCGTCTTCCACGAGCTCACCAACGAGGAGATCGCGCAGATCGTCGACCTGATGATCGCTCGACTCCGGGAGCAGCTCGCGCAGCAGGGCGTCGGCATCACGCTGGCGCCGGAGGCGCGGGAAGTGCTCGCACGAGAGGGCTACGATCCCGCATTCGGCGCGCGGCCGCTGCGCCGTGCGATCCAGCGCATGGTGGAAGACCCGCTGTCAGAGGAGATACTTGCCGGACAGTGGACGACGGGCGACGTGGTGGAGCTCGGCGCCGCGGACGGCGCGATCGTCTTCGGCAAGGGCTCGGGCGCGCTCGCATCTCCCTCGGCACACGCCGAGAAGGCCTCTCGGCCCCGCGCGACGACACCTCGCCGTGGCGGTAGCCGCGGCGGCGTCGCCTCCGGCGGCGCGGCGGGCGAGTAGGTCGGCCGTGGCCAAGGCCCGCGCGGTCTGGCGCTGTTCGCAGTGCGGGCACGTCGAGCCGAAGTGGGCTGGCCGCTGCTCCGGATGCGGCGAGTTCGGTACGCTCAGTGAGGAGACCTCCACGGTCGGGAGAAACGGCGTCCCGGCCGTCGCTCCACGTCCGGTCCTGCTGTCGCAGGTGGAGACCGGGCATGACCGCAGACTCGCTTCGGGAGTGGGGGAGTTCGACCGTGTGCTGGGCGGGGGCCTCGTGCGCGGTTCGCTCGTATTGCTGGGCGGCGAGCCCGGTATCGGCAAGTCGACGCTCATCCTGCAGGTCTGCGACGCCCTGGCGCAACGCGGCACGAAGGTCATCTTCGTGTGCGGCGAGGAGTCGCCCGCTCAGGTGAAGATGCGGGCCGAGCGCCTGGGCTGCGGCGGCGACATCGCGCTTCTGCCGGTGACCGACCTCGCCTCCATCGAGGCGGCGGTGCTCTCGGACGGCTACGAGGTGCTCGTCGTCGATTCGATCCAGACCATCTCGGACGCCGACGTGGCCGGCAGCCCCGGCAGTGTCTCGCAAGTCCGCGAATGCACGGCGCGCCTCATGCGCCTGGCCAAGGACCGGGGAGTCACCACGCTGATCGTCGGGCATGTCACGAAGGAAGGCTCGATCGCCGGTCCGCGCATACTCGAGCACATGGTCGACACCGTGCTGTACTTCGAAGGTGATCGCGAGCACGCGTTCCGTGTCGTCCGGGCGGTCAAGAACCGTTTCGGCTCGGTCTCCGAGGTCGGCGTCTTCGAGATGCGCGAAGAGGGTCTGGCCGGCGTGGCCAACCCATCGGCCGCGTTGCTGGCACATCGACCGCACGGAGTCGCCGGATCCGCCGTGATGGCTTCGGTCGAGGGCTCGCGCCCCCTGCTGGTCGAGGTACAGGCGCTCGTGAGTCCGACGTATCTCCAGATGCCGCGACGTCTCGCTACGGGAATCGACGTCCAGCGCCTTCTGCAGGTCCTCGCAGTACTTGAGCGCCGAGCCGGGCTCTCGTTCGGTCAGCACGACGTGTACGTATCGGTCGCCGGTGGCGTGAGGATCACGGAGCCCGCGGTGGATCTTCCGCTCGCGCTCGCGCTCGTGTCCGCGCGCGCGGACGTCCCGCTCCCGGACGGGCTGGCGTCGTTCGGAGAGATCGGACTGGGCGGGGAGATCCGTCCGGTGGCCCACGTGGGCGCGCGACTCTCCGAGGCGGCCGCGATGGGGCTCTCGCTCGTCGCGAGTGGTCCGTCCACGGGTGTCAAGGCGCCGAAGGGCGTGGAGCATCGTGTACTCGACGGCGTCCGGGCTGCCGCGACCCTGGTCAAGGGGTAGCACTTCCGCGCCGCGTGCCCAAGCCGGGTGGCGGATGTCGGTGCCGGATGGGACAATCGGATGGCTGCCGTAGCCGATCGCTCGAAGGGGGTACGCGTGGAGCCACATTCCGATGACATCGTCTTGTCGGCGCTCGAACGCGTCGCGCCCGGCACCGAGCTACGCGAGGCGCTCGACTACATCATCGCGGCGAACACCGGCGCACTGCTGGTGATCGGTGACGAACCCGCCGTCGACAGGATCAGCAACGGCGGCTTCGCACTCTCCGCCATGTTCACTCCCCAGAGACTCTTCGAGCTCGCCAAGATGGACGGAGCCATCATCCTCGACGACGACTGCGCCGTCATCGTGAAGGCGAACGTGCACCTGGTGCCGGACCCGACGCTGCCGACGTCCGAGACGGGCATGCGGCATCGCACGGCGGAGCGCGTGAGTCGACAGACGGCGGCGCTGGTCATCTCGGTCTCACAGCGCAGGGATCTGGTCACGCTCTACTCGAACGGGGCGAAGGTGATCCTCGAGGCGATCGAGGTCGTCTTGGCGAAGGCGAATCAGGCGCTGCAGACGCTCCAGCGATTCCGGGTCCGTTTCGACGAGGCTTCAGCCCGACTGACCGCACTGGAGTTCGAGGACGCGGTGACCGTCGGGGACGTGGTCGCGGTCGTGCAGGCCCAGCTCATGGTCCATCGCGTCGCCCGCGAAGTGGGCCGCTATGTGACCGAACTCGGCAGCGAAGGTCGTCTTGTTGGGCTTCAGGCGGACGAGCTCACGGCGGGAGTGGAAGAGGATCATGTGATGTTGCTGCGGGACTACGTGGCTGATCCTGGCCCCCGCCGCGCGTCGGTCGTACGGGCCGTTCTGGCCCAGAGCACACGCGAGCAGGTCCTGGACGAAGTGGCGCTCGCGCAGACTCTCGGCTTCGCGCCATCAGCCGACGTTCTCGAGTATCACCTTCAGCCCCGGGGCTATCGCGTGCTACGGCGTATCCCCATGCTGCCCGGGACGGTCGCCAACCGGCTCGTGGAGCGTTTCGGATCGCTCGCCGGGCTTCTCGAGGCGACGGAAGCTCAGCTCGATGACGTCGACGGCGTCGGCGCCCGCCGCGCGCGCGCGATCCGCGACCGCATGCGGCGCATCCGCGAGCACAGTACGCTGTAGCGCCACTCGGTGGGAGCGGCGGCCCGCGGTGGCCCGTGTGGTAGAATCCGGGCACGTAGCGGGGGACACGCGGTCGTCCGCGCGCATGGCGCTTCGGCGCCTTCCCGGAGGGAGGTGACGGCGCTGACGGTCGCATCATGAGACCGTCGTCGGGACAGCGTCGTACACATGATCGTCCAGCTCAGCCGGTTCGTCCTCGCAACGTTCGGGGCTCTGGCGGGTCTGGCGGTCAAGGACTCCATCGACTGGACAGGCCAGATCGGGTTCCCGGAATCCCTCGTCATCATCCTCTTCGTCATCCTGGGATGCTCGATCGGCTTCATCCTCGGCGGTATCCTCGGCCGCGAACTGACCCGGGCCTACGAATACGTGGAGGAATACACAGGGCGCATGTCGGCGTCCGACCTGCTGCTCGCGACTGCGGGCCTGATGGTCGGGCTCGTGGTGGCGCTCATCACCTCGACGCCCATCCGTGCCGTCCAGCCGTCATGGATCGCCATCACCGGTACCGTCGCCATGTTCGTGGTGCTGGGCTACTACGGCGTGCGCATCGCGATGATGAAGCGCCGGGACTTCGCGCGACTGCTCCCGCGACTCGGTGATCCGGTCGCAGATCCGGTCGCGGCTCCCGCGAGGATCCTCGACACCAGCGCGATCATCGACGGGCGTTTCGCCGAGCTTCTCAGGACGGGATTCCTCGACGGCGCACTGCGCGTGCCCGGGTTCGTCCTCGCCGAGTTGCAGACGCTGGCCGACTCCGCCGACGACGGGAAGCGCGCTCGCGGTCGTCGCGGACTCGATCTGCTCGCCACCATGAACGGTGTGGCCACGACAATCCAGGTGTTCGAGGCGGACTATCCGGAGTTGCCCGACGTGGATGCGAAGCTCGTTCGGCTCGCGCGTGACCTGGGCGCCGATCTCATCACGGTCGACTACAACCTCGCGCAGGTGGCGCGCGTCCAAGGCATCGGAGTCCTCAACATCAACGAGCTCGCATCGGCCCTGAGGCCCAGCCACCTTCCCGGTGAGCAGATCCGGATCACCGTCATGCGGGAGGGCAAGGAGGCCGATCAGGGTGTCGGCTACCTGGAAGACGGCACCATGGTCGTCGTCCAGAACGGGCGGACGCATGTGGGGTCGGAGATCGACACTCTCGTCACTTCGGTGCTGCAGACCTCCGCTGGCCGCATGGTCTTCGCGCGTCCGGTGGGGAGCTGACGATGCGGGTCGGCATCGTCGTCGCCGGCGGCACGGGTGAGCGCTTCGGTCGCGAGGGCGGCAAGCAGCTCGCACCGCTGGTCGGCCTGCCTGTCGCGGCGCACTCCCTGCGAGCGATGAGCCGCGCCACACGCATCGACGCTGTGCTGCTCGTGTGTGACCCGGAGCGGGTCGACGAGTACCGTCGGGGAGCTATCGCACCCGATCTGGGATCCCCGATGCTCGCGGTGGTTCCGGGCGGTGAGACGCGTCGTCTCTCGGTCACTGCCGGTCTTGCCGCGACGCCCCAGGACGCGACGATCATCGCGGTGCACGATGGCGCTCGTCCGCTCGTCGAGCCCGGAGTGATCGACCGCGCGATCGACGAGCTCGAGGCCACCCCCGGGATCGACGGCGTGTGCGTCGGTCACCCGGCATATGACACCGTCAAGATCACGGACGGCAAGCGAGTCACGGGGACGCCTGACCGCGCGAGCCTGTGGATCGCTCAGACGCCCCAGGTCTTTCGCGCCGACGCGCTGCGCCGCGCGTACGCGCTGGCCGAAGCGGAAGGCTGGGTGGGGACCGACGATGCCTCCTTCGTGGAACACGCAGGTGGAGTCGTCATGATGGTCGAGGGTCCACGGTGGAACCTCAAGGTCACCGTGCCCGAGGATCTCGAAGTCGCGGAGGCACTGCTCGAACGGCGCCGGAGAGGAGAGATCTGATGGGGGGTCTGCGCATCGGGCTCGGCTACGACGTGCACGCTTTCGCCGAAGGTCGTCGGCTCGTGCTCGGTGGCGTCGAGATCCCGCACCCGCTCGGCCTCGAGGGGCACTCCGACGCCGACGTCCTGACGCACGCGCTCATGGACGCGCTGCTCGGTGCGATGCGCGCAGGGGACATCGGCAGGCACTTCCCCGACACCGACCCGGTGTACGAGGGCGTCTCGAGCCTTGAACTGCTCCGCAGCGTGGCCAGGTTGATGCGCGAGTCGGGATGGAGGCTGGTGGACGCGGACTGCGTGCTCGTTCTCGAGGAGCCGCGGATCTCGCCGCACCGGGACGCCATGCGTGCGGCCATCGCGCAGGCCCTCGGTGTCGATGTGGACACAGTCGGCGTCAAGGCGACGACCACCGAGGGACTCGGTACGACCGGTCGCGGCGAAGGGGTGGCCGCGCAGGCGGTCGTCCTGCTCGAGCGGGACTCCTGACGCGGGTACCCCTCGATGTGGCGCCGCACTCGATTGACAGCGGCGTCGACCGCTGGGGATAGTGGCACGCAAGAGGCGACCTACTAGCCGGGAAGGAAGCGGACGCACAGGGATGTTCGACCGTCTTCGCAAGGACATAGCAGCAGTCATGGAACGCGATCCCGCGGCCACCTCCGCGTGGTCCGCGTACCTCCACTATCCGGGCCTGAAGGCCATCCGGTGGCAGCGACGCACCCACTGGCTCTACGAGCACGGTCACTCGTTCCTGGCGCGTACGATAAGCCAGTGGATCCGCCATCGCACCGGGATCGAGATCCACCCCGGAGCCACCATAGGCGAGAGGCTGTTCATCGACCACGGCATGGGTGTCGTGATCGGGGAGACCGCGGTCATCGGGGAGTGTGTGACGATCTATCAGGGGGTGACCCTCGGTGGGACCGGCAAGGACCGCGGCAAGCGGCATCCGACGATCGAGGACAATGTCGTCATCGGTGTGGGCGCCACGGTGTTGGGCAACATCACCGTCGGTCGCGGGAGCAAGGTCGGCGGCGGCGCCGTGGTCGTGAACGACGTCCCTCCGAACTGCACGGTGGTCGGCGTGCCCGGGCGTGTCGTCGTCAGGGAGGGCGCCCGCATCGATGTCGTCGATCTGCACCACGAGGACCTGCCGGATCCGGTCGTCGAGATGTTCAAGTGCATGCAGCACCGCATCGACCGCATCGACGCGCGCCTTTCGCGCGAACCGTAGGGACCCGAGAGGACGCCAGCGAAGTGACCCTGCGCCTGTACAACACCATGTCGCGCACCAAGGAGGAGTTCACGCCCCGAGAGGCGGGCAACGTCTCCATGTACGTGTGCGGCCCGACCGTGTACAACCACATCCACATCGGCAACGCCCGTACGTTCCTGTCCTTCGATGTGATCCGTCGCTACCTCGAACACAGCGGCTACGACGTGGCCTTCGTCCAGAACATCACCGACGTGGACGACAAGATCATCAAGGCGGCGAACGAGGCGGGCGTGCCCGCCGCTGATATCGCCGCCCGCTACGCCGATGCGTTCCTCAAGGCGATGGCGGACCTCGGAGTCAGGCGTCCGACCGCTCAGCCTCGCGCGACCGAGACGATCCCCGAGATGATCGCGATGGTCGAGCGGCTCATCGGACGCGGCCACGCCTACGTCGTCGACAGCGATGTCTACTTCTCCGTCCGCTCCTTTCCCGGCTACGGGAAGCTGTCCGGGCACGACATCGACGAACTGGAGGTCGGGGCCCGCGTCGCGGCGGACGAGCGCAAGGAAGACCCACTCGATTTCGCCTTGTGGAAGGCGGCCAAGCCCGGCGAGCCGCACTGGCCGAGTCCGTGGGGCGAAGGTCGGCCCGGGTGGCACATCGAATGCTCGGTGATGTCGGAGAAGGAGCTCGGTCTGCCGTTCGACATCCATGGCGGCGGGAGCGACCTCGTCTTCCCGCACCACGAGAACGAGCTCGCGCAGTCGGAGGCCGCCACGGGAGAGTCCTTCGCGCGCTACTGGCTGCACGGTGGAATGCTCAACATCAACGCCGAGAAGATGTCGAAGTCGCTGGGCAACTTCACCCTGCTCAAGGACGTGCTGACGTCCTATCCGGCTCCCGTCCTGCGTCTGCTCATGTTGCAGACGCACTATCGCAGCCCTCTCGACTTCTCGACCGAGCGTCTCGATGAGGCGACGGTCGCGCTCGGGCGCGTCGCGACCCTCGTGCGCAACCTGCGATGGGCCCGCAGCGAGCCGCCCGCGGACAGCGGCGCACCCGACTCGCAGCGTGAAGCGCTCGCCTCGGCGATCGATGACGCCCGTGCGAAGTTCACCGCCGAGATGGATGACGACTTCAACACCGCGGGCGCTCTTGCGGCGGTCTTCGAGCTCGCTCGCACAGCGAATTCGTTCCTGGCTTCCAGCCAGCAGACGCTGTCGGCGGCCGACCATGCGATCCTGGCCGGAGCCGAGACGACCGTCATCGAGCTGCTCTCGGTCCTCGGTGTCACACTCCAGGAGCAGACGACCACGGGCGATTATCCCCGCGAAGTCATCGCGGTGGCTGCGGAGCTGGCGGGCTACGACGGCGACGACACGTCGCTCGCCGTGGACGCGCTGCTGGCCGCGCGCGCGGCGGCTCGCAGCGAGCGCAACTGGGCCGCCGCCGACATCGTGCGCGATGAACTGGCACGGATCGGCTTCGCCATCGAGGACACGCCGACCGGCGCGCGGGTCGTCTACCGGCAGGAAGGCTGAGCCGGATGGCGGACCGCGTCGAAGGACGCCACGCGGTCGAGGAACTCCTCCGCTCCGGCAGGCGAGTCCGCTCCCTCCGGGTGCTCGACACCCCCGGAAAGGACGGCGCGCCGCTGGATCGCATCACGCGACTCGCCGTCGATGCGGGCGTTCCGGTCGAGCGCGTCGGACGCGGCGAGCTTGACCGCGACTCCGAGCGCGGCGCCCACCAAGGCGTGATCGCCGTCGTCGAGGCGTTCCGGTACACGCCCCTCGAGGCCATGCTCCGCGACACCGCCGGGAACGCTTCCAGTCTGGTGCTCGCGCTCGACCACGTGACCGATCCAGGCAATCTGGGGGCCGTCGTGCGGACCGCCGACGTCGTCGGCGCGGCAGGGGTCATCGTCGCCAAGGATCGTGCGGCCGAGATGACCGCGTCCGCCTACAAGGCGGCCGCAGGGGCGGCGGAGAACGTGGCGGTCGCGCGGGAGCCCAATCTCGTGCGGGCGCTCGAACAGTGCAAGGACGCGGGCTTCTGGGTCGCCGGGGCGAGCGAGCATGCCGACACGCTCGCCTGGGATGCGCCGCTCGAAGGCCGGCTCGTGTTGGTGTTCGGGTCCGAGGGCACGGGGCTGTCGCGTCTGGTGGAGCGGACATGTGATCTGCTGGTCCGCCTGCCGACGGTCGGTAGTGTGGGATCGCTCAACGTCTCGAACGCGGCGGCCGTGCTCGCCTTCGAATGGCTGCGTCGGCAGCGGAGCTGAGGGTCCGTGACGACGCGTGAGCTCATCGTCGATGGCTACAACGTCCTGCACGCGGTGCCGAGGTATCGTGCGCTGGTCCAGCGGGACCTGGCCGCCGCTCGTGACCGTCTGGTGAACGACGTCGCCTCTTTCGCGGCGGGCGAATGGCGGGCAGCGGTGGTCTTCGACGGGACATCGCACGTGGAGGATGCGGCCCGACCCGACGTGGCCGGAGTCCGCGTGCTCTACTCGCCGGAGGGTGTGGACGCGGACACTCTCGTCGAGGAGCTCGCTCGCGCAGTGCGGGACCGGGGGGGCGAGGCGGTGGTCGTGACTTCCGACGCCATCACGCAGCAGACCGTGTTCGGAGGCAAGGTCGTCAGGATGTCGGCGCGCGAGTTCGGAGCTGAACTTGCGGGAGAGGCGGCGGACCGGGACGGTCACGCGCCCGCGGCGAGACCGGGCTCCGCACTGGATGGCCGGATCGATGCGACTACGCGTTCAGCCCTGTTAAGACTGCGCGACCGTCGAGGCGAATAGCCGACCTCCTGCTATTCACATTGGATTAATCGTGTCGATGGCGTTGACACGGGGATGTGCCGCGCAATACTGTCGCAACATCGACCAGTCAGGTCTGCCGGGACCCAGGTCGGATTCTCCTTCTCGTGCGCCGGGGTCGCAAACTGGAGGTCGCTACATGGATGCACGTGGGGGAACGGTTCGTCGCAGGCCGCGTACCGAGGGCGAACTCGACCTGATACTCGCGGCTCAGGGGGGCGACGAAGTCGCGTCAGCGGCTCTCGTCGCGAAGTACCGGAGTTTCGTCCGCTGCAAGGCTCGCAGCTACTTCCTAGCCGGCGCCGACCGGGACGATGTGATCCAGGAAGGCATGATCGGCCTGTACAAGGCGATACGGGACTACCGTTCCGATCGCCAGTCCAGTTTCCGGTCGTTCGCCGAACTGTGCGTGACGCGTCAGTTGATCACCGCGATCAAGACGGCCAGCCGCCAGAAGCACGGCCCCCTCAACACGTACGTCTCTCTCCAGCGCTCCGCGACGACCGAGGAGGAGGGCGATCGCGTGCTCTCCGACATCCTCGCAGCTCGCGAGGTGTGCGATCCCGCCGAGATCGTCATCAACGCGTGGGAGGCGACGAGCATCAAGGAGGGCTTCACCGAGGCGCTGTCGTCGTTCGAGTCCAACGTGCTCGTCCTCTACGTCGAGGGTAAGTCCTACAGTGAGATCGCGCAGTTCCTCGGCCGCCATCCGAAGGCCGTCGACAACGCCCTCCAGCGCGTCAAGCGCAAAGTGGAGATCCAGATCCGTCGCTGTCGCGCCTGCTGAGTCCGTGGCACATCCGGCCCACCACGCGGTAGGATAGTCCGCACCGCCGGTGTAGCTCAGCTGGCAGAGCAATCGCCTTGTAAGCGATAGGTCGGGGGTTCGAGTCCCCCCGCCGGCTCCAGAACCGTACAGACGAGGGGCGCGTTCCCGTTGGGGCGCGCCCCTCGTGCGTTCATTCCTCGGGCGGGGAGACGTGCGGCGCCCGACCCTGCTGGTCGCTCGACCACAGCACCTCGACGATACCGACCGGTGCCGTGATGTTCTTGAGCCGGAACTCGCCGTGCGAGACGGTGCCGAACGGCAGTGTGCCGGCAGACGCGGCGTCATCCTCCGTGGCGAAGACCTGTCCGCCGTCGGCAAGGCTCATGACTCGTGCGGCCAGGTTGAGCGCGTCCCCGAGGAACGGTTTGCCGCCCTTGTCGAGGACGACCTCGCCCGACGCGATGCCTGCACGGATGAGCACGGCGTCCTCACCCGGGCGCGACGCGTTGTAGGCTGCCAGCGCCTGCTGCATCTCCACCGCCGCTCCGAGCGCCGCCGTCGGTGTGTCGAACGCCGCGAGGAGGCCGTCGCCCCCGGTAGACTTGCCCTTCCCACCCGCCTTCTCGACGATCGGGAGAAGCAGGTCGCGATGCCGCTGCACCAGTCTCGCCGTCTCCGTGCTGCCCAACTCCTGGGTCATGCGCGAGAACGCCTTCATGTCCGTGATCAGCACGGTCCTGCTGACAGTGTGCTTGCTCGCGAGCTTCTCCTCCGCGGTCGAGATCATGCGGAGCAGTTCGTCGACGTCGGCGTCCTCAGCCGACGTGCCGGTCTTGGTGGGTTCGACCGACGTAGGCGTGAAGAACCACTCGGCAGTGGCGGCGACGGCCAGCGCGAGCGCCAGTGCGACGGCCGCGCCAAGGCCGAACTCGCGCAGCGGGACGGGGCCGCCCAACGCGACCGATGCGACCGCGGAGAGCACCGCGACGCCTGTCACGGCGATCGAGACGCAGACGAGGGCCCACACGCGCCGACGGGGGTCCCCCACGGGCTTGCGCAGGAGTCCGGCGGCGGCGGCGGCCCCGGCCCACAGCAACGGCTGAACGGCGAGCAGGGCGAGGTCCCTCGCTTGCGTCACGGCCTTGAGGAAGCCGGAAGGGTCGATCCGGGACAGCGCCGGGAGGAACCAGCCGAACGCGAGCGGGTCCTTGATCTGCGCGAGAGCCCTCAGGTCGACGACGGGTGTCGTGCCACCCGTCGCGAGCACGCCGATCGAAGCAGAACCCGAGACGAGGCCGGCGCTCTGGATGAGCAGGCACGCCACGAAGGCGACGACAGCGCCGTCGCTGGCGCCGAGGAGGTAGCCCGCAAGCACCGCCACGCCCCATTCGGCCTTGATGAGCGTAGCAGCGAAGGCGAGGGCGATGACGAGGAACACCCGGCCGTCCGAGTCGCTCAGGTACTGGATGATGCCGAATCCCAGCACGAGGAAGAGCGCGCCGGCCACGATGTCGGCTGCGAGCAGAGGGAGGCCGACAGCGACGAGGAACACCAGGATGCCGATCGCCGGCGAGAAGAGTCCAAGGACTCCTGTCACGATCGCGACGACCGGGGGGACCGCGGCCGGGTAGAAGGCCAGAACGAACAGTGCCAGGTACGTGACACCCGCAAAAGCGATGGCTCGCAGCCAGGGAAGTGCTGCGTGGTTACGTCGTCGGATCGCCGTGGTCGGCATCTCTTCGTCAGTCCTCCCAGTCGAGGGTGTGCGGGTGGATCAGGAT
Source organism: Coriobacteriia bacterium (assembly GCA_030651905.1). Taxonomy (GTDB): domain Bacteria; phylum Actinomycetota; class Coriobacteriia; order Anaerosomatales; family PALSA-660; genus JANYAK01. The sequence goes on along the minus strand of JAUSBS010000047.1, from coordinate 2,784 downwards.
CCCGGTAGCAGGGTCTGGCCGGTCAGGGACGCGACCGCCGTGACTGCGGCGTACATGACGGCGCACAGGACGAGGCCGGTGACCGCCTCGAGCACGGGACGGGCGCGCTGGCCCCTTGCTCTGGTCAGGGCCCAGACGACGCGCGGGGCGAACGCGACGGGCGCTGCGAGCGGGCTTATCGCCAGCGCCGCGGCGAACCCGATGCCTCGCTCGAGCATGCCCGCGATACGGGACGCATCGAAGCGCAGCACCCGGCCCTTACCGGCTTCACCGTCAAGGAGCGCGTTGCCCGTCTCGAACGCGAGTATGGAGCCGAGGAGCATCACCGTGAGTAGGCCGTCCAGCGCAGCGAGCGCGACGATCGGGACGCGCAGCCCGAAGGCGACCGCGTGCGCATCGAGGCTCCAGTCCCCTGCGAGCCATACCACCAGCGCGATCGAGAGCAGGTGGAGCGTCTGGTCGAACAGGAGTGTGAACAGCCCTCGTGTCGACGTCTTGACGTAGGTCATTATCGTCAGCCGCTCGATGCACAGGTGCATACCGGTGACCAGGACGATGGATGCCCAATCGACCCGCAGTGTCGCGGCGAACACGGCCGTCGTCACCAATCCGACGAGAAGCGTGTGCAGGAGCAGGCCGCCGACGCCGTCGCGCTTGGCCAGCACAAGGCGACCCGGCTGGAACAGGAAGTCGCCCAGCAGGTGTCCGAGATACAGGTTGAGGAACAGGGACATGCGGCGTCTTCGCTCCCTTGCGCTCGCAGTCCCATCATTGTGCATGAAACCTGTTCGCTCGTCTGCGGCGACGACCGCGCCGCGAGGTCACAGCGGTGCGGTATGATTGACCCGCACCGAATCGAGGAGGAGCGATGTCGAACGCGGCGTTCCTGGCCAGAGTCCCACTGTTCGCCTACTGCACCGCGGTCGAGATCGCGGCCATCGAGGCGGTCGCACAAGAGCACGCCTACGAACCGGATCAGATCATCGTCACGCAGGGAACCCCGGGGCAGGCCTTCTACACCGTGCTTTCCGGGCGCGTCGAGATCGTGCGCGACAATCAGTCGCTCGGAGCATTCGGCCCTGGTGACTTCTTTGGGGAGATGTCACTGCTCGATCAAGCGCCGAGGTCCGCCACGATCCGCGCGATCGAGCCGACGGTGTGTCTGATGCTCTCGAGTTGGGACTTCAAGGCCGTGATCGAACGACATCCCTCGATCGCCATCAAGTTGCTCGAGGTCCTCAGCCGCCGGCTTCGCGTCGCCGACGAGCGAATGACACGCTAGGGGACGCGCGAGGTTCGCCGAGACGCGGCATAGACCGTGTCGCACGAGGGGGGTTCGATGAGGCTTCAAGGGGGAGCGCTGCTGCAGTCGGTCGCGGACCGGATACTGGCGCGGCATCTGCGGGAGGGCGGCGCGACCGGCGTGCTGTCGGTCGATGGCAGTGCGGATGCGGGGCGCCTGGCCGGAGTGGACATCGTGTGCACCAGGTCCGGCCAGGGCATCAAGGTGAAGGTGAAGCCCGACCCGTACTACGGGACAGACCCACGCAAGATCGCGGACCAAGACCTCACGTTCTACCGCGCGCCCGTGTCCTGCTATGCCTTCGAGACCATCTCGCACCACGTCACTCGCGATCCGGGCTGGATGTTCAACTCGATGGCGGACGAACTCCACTACTACTTCCTCGCCCTCGACCAGACGGAGGACGAGATAGCCGTCTTGATGGACGGGCCTGACGAGGTCTTCTTCTCGGAACTGTCGGTCGAGCGCGATGACCTGCATGTGCTACCGATGCCCGCTCTTCGCTCGTGGTTCGAGGCCAACCACGAGCGCTATACCCCCAGGCCGGTCAAGCTCGGCGACCATTCCGGCTGGTATCGGATCATTCCCGTCACCGATATCGATTCAGCTATCCCGGGAGTGGCGCAGAGGGGGTCGGTCTTCGCTCGTCTGAGCCATCGGTGATCATCGGCCGATACCGGCCCGACGACTCCGTCCCCGTACTCAAGGATAGACACGCCCGACGGCGTTGTCGTCGTTGACACCCCATAGGCCATGACGTACTATTCGTCTGCCTTTTCGCAGGGTAGCAACTTGACAAAGCGAATACGGCTTTTTTGTTGTTTGGGGGTGTGCCCGAGTGGCTAAAGGGGACGGGCTGTAAACCCGTTGGCTACGCCTACCTAGGTTCGAATCCTAGCGCCCCCACCACACGACACCTACCCGTGGGTCGCCTTCCAGGGCTCCCGGGCGTGTGCCCACATAGCTCAGTCGGCAGAGCACTTCCTTGGTAAGGAAGAGGTCATCGGTTCAAGTCCGATTGTGGGCTCCATCGCAGTTCCACCAGCCGGGTCGAACGAGCGATCAGGCCCCGCCCGTTCGCGGCGGCGCCGGCTGTTCGGCGGTGTAGCTCAGCGGCTAGAGCACGCGGTTCATACCCGCGGAGTCACTGGTTCGAATCCAGTCACCGCTACCAGGGTCATCCACGCCCGCGCCGACGGCCGGTCGTAGATACATAATGCAGGTGAAGAACACACTGGCCGTCGTCCGGCCGTGGGTACCGCAGCAGCGTGATGACGCGCAACGGCGGTGCCGTCGTCATTCTCTAAGGAGGAGACAAGATGGCGAAGAAGAAGTTCGAGCGCACCAAGCTGCACGTCAACGTCGGCACCATCGGCCATGTCGACCATGGCAAGACCACGCTGACCGCGGCGATCACGAAGACGCTGGCCGAGAAGGGCTGGGCGGAGTTCACGCCGTTCGACCAGATCGACAAGGCCCCC
>JAUSBS010000015.1 GCA_030651905.1 Coriobacteriia bacterium | reverse complement strand
TCGGGCCGCTTCGGGCTCGGCCCGCTCTCGATCGAGTTCGATCCCGTCGACCTGGGCGTGTCGCTCTACAACGGGCGACCCGTCGTCGACATCCTCTACGGCGCCTATCCCTACACCGTCGCGCTCGCGCTCGCCGCGATCACGCTCGAGATCGTGTTCGGTATCGGCGCGGGTATCATCTCCGCGACCCGGCGCTACTCGGGCTGGGACGTCTTCGTCACGCTGACGACATCGATCCTCGTGTCCGTGCCGGTCTTCTGGCTCGGGATCATGCTCCAATACGTGTTCGGCATCTGGCTCAAGGGCGTCACGAACGGCGCCTTCTATCTGCCGCCTGTCTTCAACGGCGGTTCGAGCGCGGAGTTCGGCCAGGCCGCGTACTTCATCCTTCCCGCCATCACCCTTGCGGCTGTATCGACCGCCTACTCGGCGCGCATCATGCGGAGCCAGTTGCTCGAGGTGAACGGCCAGGACTACATCCGCACTGCGTTCGCGAAGGGTCTGTCGTCGCGCAAGGTGCTGTGGTCCCACTCCATCAAGAACGCGCTCATCCCTGTCGTGACATTCATCGGACTCGACTTCGGTGGCATGCTTGCCGGCGCCATCCTGACCGAGACCGTCTTCAACGTGCCCGGAGTCGGCTGGACCGTCTACCGGGCGATCATGGGGCGCGACTTCCCGATCGTGTTCGGCGGGGTCACGCTCATCCTGGTCGTCGTCATGGTCGTGAACCTGGCGGTCGACATCTCATACGCGTTCCTCGACCCGAGGATCCGTTACGGCGGGGCGGAGGAGTGAGCATGAGCGAGCATGACCACCACGACGAGCAGTCCCTCGTCGAAGAGCACTCGGTGAAGGAGATGCGGTCGGGGCTGCCGGCGAGCCCTCCGGTGACCGAGACGACCGCGCATATCCATGGTGGGGCGACCCGCACGCTGTGGGGGGACGCCTGGATCCGACTGCGCAAGAACAGGCTCGCCCTCATCGCGCTGATCTGGCTCATCCTCATCGTCGTTGCGGCGCTCACCGCTGACCTGTGGGTCGCGCGTGTCGTCGGCGATCCGACGACCATCGACTCGAGCACCGCGGCCGCCACGAGGCTGATGAGTCCGTCCCTGCAGCATCCGCTCGGCACGGACGACATGGGCCGCGACATCTTCGGCCGGGTCGTGTACGGCTCGCGGGCGTCCCTGACGGTCGGCGTCGCCGCGGTGGTCATCTCGCTCATCATCGGGCTGCTGCTCGGCGCGGTGTCCGGGTTCTACGGCAGGCTGATCGACGCCATCATCATGCGCATCACGGATATCTTCCTGGCCTTTCCCTACATCCTGTTCTGCATCCTGATCCTGGCGATCCTTCCCGACGACATGCGCGGCATCGGCCCGGTCATCCTGTCGATCGGCCTTCTCGGCTGGCCGAGCTTCGCGCGCCTGTTTCGAAGCTCGGTGCTCTCGGTCAAGGAGAACGACTACGTCGATGCCGGTCGCGCGCTGGGCGCCTCTGACGCCCGGCTCATGTTCCGGCACATCATGCCCAACGCCGTCGCCCCGGTGGTCGTCTACGCGACCATGTCCGTCGGTGGCGCCATCCTCACCGAGGCCGCACTGTCCTTCCTCGGGCTGGGCATCCAGCCGCCACAGATCTCGTGGGGGCGCATGATCAACGACGGCCGCGGCTACCTCATCAGCAACCCGGGCCTCGTGTTCTGGCCGGGTATCGCGATCGTACTGACGGTGCTCGCGTTCACCCTGCTGGGCGACGGCATCCGCGACGCACTCGACGTCAAGATGAAGGACTAGGCCATGGGCGACCATCTGCTCGAGGTCAAGGACCTCAAGATGTACTTCCACACGCGCGACGGAGTGGTCAAGGCCGTCGATGGCGTGTCCTACGATCTGGACAAGGGCGAGACGCTCGGCGTCGTCGGCGAGTCGGGGTCGGGCAAGTCGGTCACGGCACTCACGATGATGCGGCTCATCGCCATGCCTCCGGGCAAGGTCGAAGGCGGGTACGCCCTCTTCAAGGGTCGCTCACTGCTGGACATGAAGGACGACGAGATACGCCACATCCGCGGCAACGAGATGGCGATGATCTTCCAAGACCCGATGACGTCGCTCAATCCGGTCTATCGCGTCGGACGCCAGATCGCGGAGCCGCTGATCGTGCACAAGGGGATGTCCCGGAAGGATGCGCTCGCCCGGGCCGTCGAGCTGCTCCGGCTCGTGGGTATCCCGAATCCCGAGGCGAGGGTCCGCGACTACCCGCACCAGTTCTCCGGCGGCATGCGCCAGCGAGCGATGATCGCGATGGCGCTCGCGTGCGACCCGGACATCCTGATCGCCGACGAGCCGACGACCGCTCTCGACGTCACCATCCAGGCGCAGATCATCGAGCTCATGCAGGAGCTTCAGCAGCGCACCGGTTCGGCGATCATCATGATCACCCACGACCTCGGCGTCGTCGCCGACATGGCCGACCGCATCCTGGTCATGTACGCCGGTCGGATGGTCGAGTACGGCACCACAGACGAGATCTTCTACAAGCCGCTGCACCCGTACACATGGGGGCTCATGGACTCCGTCCCGACGCACGACATGACCGAGAAACGGGAGCTCAATCCGATCAAGGGACAGCCTCCCAGCCTCGTCAACGTTCCCTCGGGATGCGCCTTCCACCCCCGCTGCCCCTACGTGCAGCAGCGCTGCATCACGGAGGAGCCACTCTTCAAGATCATCGAGGGCTCTCACGGCAGTGCCTGTCACTTCGCGGGTGATCCGGGCTTCGTGCGCGGGGAAGCCGAACTCGCGGGGGTGAGCGCCTAGCATGCAGCTCCTCGACGTGCGCGACCTCGTGAAGTACTTCCCGATCCGCAAGGGCCTCCTGCAGCGCAAAGTGGGGGACGTCAAGGCGGTCGACGGTGTGACCTTCGATGTCCAGAAGGGCGAGACGCTGGGACTCGTGGGGGAGTCGGGCTGCGGCAAGTCCACCACGGGCCGCTGCATCATGCGGCTCATCGAGCCGACGGACGGGGTCGTGTCCTTCGACGGACGCGACGTGCGCTCGCTGCACGGCCGCGACCTCAAGGCGTTCCGGCGCGACGTGCAGATCATCTTCCAGGACCCGTACGCGAGCCTGAATCCCCGGTTCACGATCGGAGAGATCGTCGGCGAGCCGCTGCTCATCCACGGGCTCGGCACTCCGGCGGAACGCACCGCGAAGTCGAAGGACCTGCTCGAGGTCGTCGGACTCAACCCCGAACACATCAACCGCTATCCGCACGAGTTCTCAGGCGGCCAGCGTCAGCGCATCGGCATCGCGCGCGCGCTTGCGCTGCAGCCCAAGCTGATCGTGTGCGACGAGCCGGTCTCGGCTCTCGACGTGTCGATCCAGGCCCAGGTGCTCAATCTTCTCGACAAGCTGCAGACCGAGTTCGACCTCACCTACCTCTTCATCGCGCACGATCTGTCCGTGGTGCAGCACATCTCCGACCGGGTGGCGGTCATGTACCTCGGTCAGATCGTCGAGGTCAGCGACTGGCGCGGCCTCTACGAGGCGCCGCACCACCCCTACTCGCAAGCACTCCTTTCGGCCGTCCCCGTGCCGAACCCCGAGCTCCAGCGGTCCCGGCAGCGCATCCTGCTTCCCGGCGATCCGCCGAGTCCGGTCGACCCGCCGAGCGGGTGCCGGTTCCACACCCGGTGCCCGATCGCGCAGGAGGTCTGCGTGAGCGACCAGCCCGAGCTTCGGGAAGTGAGCCCCGGTCACCGCGCGGCCTGCCATTTCGCGGCTCCGTATCCGATACCGCCCGAGAAGGCGTGCACCGTGATGATCGATGAGGACGCGCCCGCGCCGTGTGCGCCGTTCGCGGAGGTCTAGCGGGACGGGCGTATCTCGCGAGTCCGGGGTTGGCGCGCCGCAGGGCGATTGCTATACTTCCGTCTCGCGCCTCCTGAAGGGTGCGAACCACTCGTCCGAGTGGCGGAATGGCAGACGCGCTAGGTTGAGGGCCTAGTGCCCGCAAGGGCGTGCGAGTTCGACTCTCGCCTCGGACACCACATGTGACCTGCGGCTCTTCCCGGTAACGGGGAGGGCCGCAGTGCTTTGCGGCCCTTCGAGCCTTCCGCTACCGCCCGATGATGCGGTAGCGGACCGGGTGCACGCCGCTGAATCCGAGGACTCGGACCACGCCGGGGCCCAGGTCGAAGATGCGGCCCTTCGTGAACGGGCCGCGATCCTCGACGCTGGCCACCGCGCGCTTCCCGTTGTACTCGATCTCGAGGAGCGTATGGAACGGCAGCGTCTTGTGAGCGACCATCATCGAATACGGCGTGATCCGCGCGCCACTCGCGCCGCGCCCGGTGAAGTTCCTCGAGTAGTGTGACGCGACGCCGGTCAGCCAGGATCCGGTCCCGGAAAGCGTCTGCGGCGGCCCCTTCTTCTTCGCGGCTGCGGCCCGCTTTGCGGCAGCGACCCGAGCCTCGTACACCCTGAGGGCGGCCGCGCTCGTCGCGAGCGTCTTGCGTGCCGCGGCGACCTCGCGAGTGGTAGCGTCGACGGTCCGGGCCTCCTCGGCCTGCAGCTGCAGTAGCGACTTCGCCGAGCGCTCGGCCCTCGCGCGCGCGGCCTCGAGCGAGCGCAGGGCCTCGGCGTCTTGCTCGCTCATGCGAGCGAGGACATCCCAGAGTGCCGTGAAGTCCTCGATCGTCTCGGCGCCGAAGAGTATCGA
>JAUSBS010000002.1 GCA_030651905.1 Coriobacteriia bacterium | reverse complement strand
TTCCCGCTCATGAAGGGCGGCGTGGCCTGCATCCCGGGCCCGTTCGGCGCCGGCAAGACGGTCACCCAGCATCAGGTCGCGAAGTGGTCCAACGCCGAGGTGGTCGTCTTCATCGGCTGTGGCGAGCGTGGCAACGAGATGACCGACGTGCTCATGGAGTTCCCTGAGCTCACCGACCCGTACTCCGGCCAGCCGCTCATGAAGCGCACGGTCCTCGTCGCCAACACGTCCAACATGCCCGTAGCCGCGCGCGAGGCGTCCGTCTACACCGGCATCACCATGGCCGAGTACTTCCGTGACATGGGCTACAACGTCGTCTTGCAGGCGGACTCGACGTCGCGATGGGCTGAAGCGATGCGCGAGATCTCCGGCCGCCTGGAAGAGATGCCCGGCGAAGAAGGCTTCCCAGCCTATCTCGGCACGAAGCTCGCCGCGTTCTACGAGCGTGCCGGCAAAGTCGAGTGCCTCGGAAAGCGGCCGGGGGACCCGCAGGCTGCCTCTGCAGGCCCGAAGGGCCGAAGCCAGCAGCCGAAGGGTTCGCCGGCCGACGCAATCCAGGCTCTTCGCCTTGGATCTGTGACTGTCGTGGGCTCCGTCTCGCCTCCCGGCGGCGACCTCTCCGAGCCCGTGGTGCAGAACACGCTGCGCGTCGTGAAGGTCTTCTGGGCGCTCCAGGACCGGCTCGCGTACGAACGCCACTTCCCGGCCATCGACTGGCTGACGAGCTACTCGCTCTACCTCGACAAGATCGCCCCGTTCTGGCGCGAGAACGTCTCGCCGGAGTTCCGCGGCCGCCGGGACGCGTGCATGGCGATGCTCCAGCGCGAGAACGAACTGGCCGAGATCGTGCGGCTCGTGGGGCTCGAGGCCCTCTCGGGCGATGAGCAGATCCTGATGGAGACGGCGAAGTCGATCCGCGAGGACTTCCTCCAGCAGAACGCGTTCCGCGACGACGACCAGTTCACCTCGCTTGCCAAGCAGGACCGCCTGCTCGCCACGATCCTGCTCTTCCACGAGCAGGCGCTGGCCGCCCACGCGAACGGGGCCGCGCTCAAGGACATCTTCGCCGCACCGGTACGCGAGCGCATCACCCGCGCGAAGTACCTCTCGGAGCAGGAGGCGCCGGCCGTGCTCGACTCCATCGCCGCCGACATCGAGACACAGCTGGTGGCCGACGCCGCTCCGGTGGCCTCGGCGCCCGGGCGACGCGCCTCGACCGAAGGAGGCCGGCCGTGATCCGCACCTACACCACGACCCGCGACATCGTAGGTCCGCTCCTGCTCGTGGAGAAGGTCGCGAACGTCAAGTACAACGAGCTCGTCGAGCTCGAGTATCCGGACGGTACCCTCACGCTGGGCAACGTGCTCGAGATCGACCGTGACGTCGCGCTCGTCCAGGCGTTCGGCGGCACGCGCGGCTCCAACCCGAGCGAGACGAAGGTCCGCTTCCTGGGCCGCAGCCTCGAGCTGGGCGTGTCCCGCGACATGCTCGGTCGCGTGTTCGACGGCTTGGGCCGTCCGCGTGACGGCGGGCCGGAGATCATCCCGGACAAGCGCGTCTCGATCTACGGCGAGCCGATCAACCCGACGGCTCGAGACTTCCCCGATGACTTCATCCAGACCGGTGTCAGCGCCATCGACGGTCTCAACCCGCTGGTCCGCGGCCAGAAGCTGCCGATCTTCTCGGGTTCAGGGTTGCCGCACAACCAGCTCGCGGCGCAGATCGCTCGTCAGGCGGCCGTGCTCAACCGCAGCGACGATCCGACCAAGGTGGGCGACAAACTCGAAGGCGATTTCGCCGTCGTGTTCGCCGCCATGGGTATCACCTTCGAGGACGCCGACTTCTTCGAGCGCGAGTTCCGCTCCACCGCAGCCATCGAGCGCGCGGTACTGTTCCTCAACCTGGCCGACGACCCGGCCGTCGAGCGCATCGCCACACCGAGAATGGCGCTCACCGCCGCCGAGTACCTGGCCTACGAGTGCGACATGCACGTGCTCGTCATCCTCACCGACATGACCTACTACTGCGAGGCGCTGCGCGAGGTCTCCGCCGCCCGCAAGGAGGTGCCGGGCCGCCGCGGTTACCCGGGCTACCTCTACACCGACCTCGCGACCATCTACGAGCGCGCAGGCCGCGTGAAGGGCCGCAAGGGCTCCATCACGCAGGTCCCCATCCTCTCGATGCCCGACGACGACAAGACGCACCCCATCCCGGACCTCACCGGCTACATCACCGAGGGCCAGATCATCCTCGACCGCCCGCTCCACCGTCGGGGCATCTACCCGCCCGTCGCCGTCCTGCCTTCGCTGTCGCGCCTCAAGCAGAAGGGCATCGGAGCGGGCAAGACGCGCGAGGACCACGCGGACCTGTCCAACCAGCTCTTCGGCGCCTACGCCCGCGGCATCCAGGCCAAGGAGCTTGCCGTCATCCTCGGCGAGGCCGCACTCTCCGAGAGCGACAGGGCGTTCGTCGCCTTCGCGGACGCCTTCGAGGACCGATTCATCGCCCAAGGCGAGCACGAGGAACGCAGCGTCAGCGAGACACTCGCCCTCGGATGGGAGCTTGCGGCACTCCTGCCGCGCACCGAGCTCAAGCGGATCAAGGACGAGTACGTGGACAAGTACCTGCCGAAGGCGCAGGAGGCGTAAGCGTGCAGATCGCGCTCTACATAGCGCTCGCGGCGCTGGTCGTGGCGGCGGTGGCCATGCAGGTATGGCTGATGCGTTCGGCGGGTCCCTCGCTGCCGGAGTCGCGGCGCGGTCTGGCTGCGGGCCTTCGGCTGGTCAACATCGCACTGATCCTCGTCGCGGCGGGACTCGTCGCGTACGTGCTGTGGGGGCGGTGAGACCAGGATGCCGGCGATCCGCGTGAACCCGAACCGGATGGAGCTGCTCCGCCTTCGCAAGAGAGGTGACGTCGCCCGCCGCGGTCACAAGCTGCTCAAGGACAAGCTCGACGAACTCATGAAGGAGTTCCTCGCGCGCATCGGCGAGAACCGCCGCCTGCGCACAGAGGTCGAGCGCGAACTGTCCGCGGCGTTCGGCCTGCTCGCGATAGCGCGGGCCGAGGCGGGGAGCGCGACGCTGGCGCAGGCGCTCATGGCCGGTGCGCCTGTCGACCTCCTGACCGCGAGTGAGCGCAACGTGATGAGCGTGCACGTGCCCGTCTTCGCGGTCGCCGAACTGCCCGAGCGCGGCGGCTACTCCTTCGCGACGACGCCGGCCGTGCTGGACGGCGGGCTCGCGGGACTGGCGGCCGTGGCGCCGCGGATGATCGAACTGGCCGAGCGCGAGAAGGCGATCGAGCTGCTGGCCGCGGAGATCGAGCGCACGCGCCGGCGCGTCAACGCGCTTGAGTACGTCCTCATCCCTCAGATCGTGGCGACGGTGCGCGACATCCAGATGAAGATGGACGAGGCCGAGCGCGGGAACCTCACGCGGCTCATGAAGGTCAAGGACATCATCGCCGCCAAGGAGAAGAGCTCCTAGCCGGCGTCCGGCGACGGATCGTGGGCGGTCATCAGCTTCTCGATCGCGCCGAGGAGCGTCTCTTTCGAGACCGGCTTGGACAGGAACGCGGCCGCTCCCATCCGGGTGGCCACCTCCTCGTCCTCCACCGCGGCGCTGCCGGTCACGAACACCACCGGCGTCGTGATGCCCTGTTTGCGCATGACGTCGAGGAGCGCGAAGCCACCCAGCGTCGGCATGGCGATGTCGGCGAGCACGAGGTCGAACCGGTGCCTGGCGAGCTGCACCAAGGCGGACGCCCCTTCCGGGACGACCATGACGTGGTGCCCGGCGGACTGCACGATGCGCGCGTTGACCGCCTGTGCATCCGGGTCGTCGTCCACGATGAGGATGTTGAGGGTCCGGGCCGGCGGACTCGGTCCATCGTGCGGGAGCGTGGCGGGCGCCGGGGGCGGTTCCACCGATGCGGTGCGCACGCCGCCGAGCACGGACAGCACCGTCCTGGGATCCGCGACGACCATCCGGATGATCACGTCCGGTCCGACGAACGACGCGAGCGAGCCTTGGAGCTCGAGATCGAAGGGGTTCGCGACCACGAAGGCATCGCCCGTGGCGGTCTCGACGGGTACGACGAGGTTCGCGCGGCAGAAGGGCGCCGGCAGGACGCCGAGGCGGATCGACTCGGCGGCCACCGCCGTCGTGTGTTCGAGCCCGAGGAACTCGGACGCGAGCTGCGAGATCTCGCTCGAGTCCACGCCGGCCGAGGCGGCCTTCGCGTACATGTCCGCGGGGCCCATGCGATTCACGACCGCGCGCACGCGCTCGTTGGGGGGCAGCCGGCCGATCAGGAAGTCCTTGAAGCGCATGAAATCGCTGCCGGTGACCCGGTCGCGCCCGAGTTCCCGGGACGCCTCGGTGATGCCGCGGAACACGACCGCTGTCGCGAGATTGCGGCGCACCGTCTCGACCACCGTCGCTGCGTTGAACGGCTTGACGAGGTAGTCGGTCGCTCCGAGCGCGAACGCCCGCGCGCGGTCGCGCTCTTCGGAAAGCGCCGTCAGGAAGATGACGGGGACGTCGGACGTGCGCGGGTCCGTCTGCAGATCGTCGCAGACCCGGTATCCGTTCATGCCGGGCATCATGATGTCGAGCAGGATGAGTCCGGGATGATGCTCGCGCGCCGCACGCAACCCGCTCGGGCCGTCCGCCGCCGAGACGACCTCGTAGCCGGCATTGCCGAGGACCTGCGAGACGAGATCGCGGATCTCCGCGTCATCATCGATGCTCAGGACCAGTGCCCTCGTGCCGCTGTCGCTCATGACCGACGACCTGCCTTCATCCGCCCGGACGCCACCACCGTCACGGTGTCGCGTTGTACACGCTGACCCCGCCGAACCCGGCGCTCGACTTGTTCCAGGTGCGCAGCCCGGCCTGACCCGAAGTGAATGAGCTGTCGGTGAAGTCGAGCACCACCTTACCGTCGATCCGCGCGACGATCCGGGTCCCGATGGCGGTGATCTGTACGTCATGCCCCGTGCCGTAGACGGCGAACCCCGCCGGCATCGACGACTGCGCGATCGGTCCGCTCTCGACACCCTTGACGACCTTGCGGACGACGAACTTGTTGCCGAGTCCGGGATCGTACTGGAAGACGTACCCGGTCGGGCCGCCGACCGCGTCGGTCGCGCGGAAGTAGATCCCGTAGCCCGATCCGCTGTTGAGCGTGGCCTTGGTCTTGATGCTGACGTCGGTCCACGCGGCGCCGCCGAACAGGCCGCGGTTCTGGTACTGGGTCGCGTCCGCAACTATGGTCCCGCCGGCGGTCGTCCAGCGGCCCATGATCGTCTTGAAGCCATCCAGGTTGGCCCACGCCGTCGACCACATCGGCGTGTCGTTGCTGACGTAGTGCACCGAACACGCGAGCAGGTCGCCGCCGCCCGTGGTGCGCGACAGCCAGACGTACGTCCCCCTGCTCGGACATGCCGGGAGCCGCACGAAGAAGCCCTTGTCGACCATCGACTGCAGTGTCGGGGGCGACACCGACTCCTTGGTGCGATAGAGCTCCGCGGCTTGCGAGGCCATCGTCTGGTTGGCGAAGCAGGTGGCTGCCTGGGCGCGCTTGGCCGAGGTGGCGAAGATCGGTATGGCTATAGAGACGAGTATGCCGATGATGAGCACCACGACCATGAGCTCTACCAGAGTGAAGCCGTCGGATGAGCGGAGTCTCGTCATCTGACGTTCACCGCACCCTTGGTACGAGCGCATCGGAGCGCACGCTGATCGAGGTGGCGCCGTGCGCAGCGGCATCGGGGCACGCCACGATCGTCACCTCACCCTCGGTGGTGGTGACGTACGGACGGCCGCTCGACGGGCATGTGAGCGTGGCGTCGACGGGCTCGTTCTCGCTCATCGCGGATGCGATCGTCCACAGGTTCGCCACGCACCGGTCGCCGGTCGCATCGATCACGACCGTGCCGTCGTGCGCGGGTGCGGGATTCGAGAAGGCTCCGACGAGTGCGGGTACTCGCATCAGCATCACGAGCGCCAGCACCACGGCCAGTGCGGGCGGGCCGAAAGAGCGCAGGAACTCGACTGCGCGCGAGCCGCGATCGCTCCTGGAGACACCCTCGCTCGCCACAGGGATGCGACCGTCGGCCACCTCCACCGCGCACTGCGCGCACATGGGAACGGGGTCGCTCGCCGTCAGTTCACGACCGCACCGATCACACAGCGCGGTCTCGGTCATCTGATCCGTCACGATGAATCGCCCCCGTGCGTCTCGCTCCCGGCCGGTATCGGCAGCCTTCCGAGCACTCTGGCGACCCGCGCGAGAAGTACGTCGCGTCGCGCCGGCTTGCGGATGTAGTCTACCGCGCCGAGGGACAGCCCCCGCGCCTCGTCCTCGGGCAGGCCGCTGCCGGTGAGGAAGATCACGGGCACGTCGATCTTCTGAGAGGCCATCACCTGCAGCAGGGTGAATCCGTCCAGTGTCGGCATCGCGAGGTCGGCGATCATGAGGTCGAACCGGTGTCCGCCGAGTTCGACGAGGGCGGAAGCGCCGTCTTCGGCCGAGACCACGCCGCAGCCGGCACTCTCGAGCGCACGCTCCACGAGCGCGCGCGAGTCAGGGTCGTCGTCGACCACGAGCACCTGCGGCGCGGCCGCGATCTCGGCAGGATCCTGCGCCGCGACCTTCTTCGCGGCTTCCTTGCCAGCCTTCTTGCCGGCCCTATTCGCTGGAGGGGCTTGGGTGTTCTGTGCTGACCGATGACCGCCGCCGTTCGCGGCCGTGTCGATCTCGGCGGTCGCGGCCTCGCCGGTGATACTGAGCAGCTCCTCGGCCAGGACACGGTCGTAGACATCCCGCAGGGCGAAGACATGGTCGCGCACGCGCTGGATCGCACGGTCGGTGAGCAGGACGCCGCCGCCCTGGCGGACCGTCTCACGGATCCTGGCCACCGGTTGGCCGGCGCGGATCATCTGCTGCACGGCCGGGTCGAACTCGAAGACCTCGACGACCGCCTCGCGACCGTGGTAGCCGGTACCGTCGCACGCCGGGCAGCCCTTCGCCTCGGCGACAGTCTCCGGTATGTCCGCCGTGAACGGGGCGAGCTGGTCCCGCTCGGCCGGCGTGATCGGCCTGATGGTCTTGCACGAGGGGCAGAGGCGCTTGACCAGGCGCTGAGCGACTATCGCCAGAACAGCCTCGGCCATGTCCTCCCGGTTGATGCCCAGCCGCTCCATGCGGAAGATCGCCGTCGTCGCGTTCGTCGTGTGCAACGACGTGATGGTGAGGTGCCCGGTGCTCGCGAAGTCCACCGCCATCTTCGCGGAGTAGGGGTCACGGATCTCACCGAGGAAGAGCACGTCCGGATCCTGACGAACGACCGACTTGAGCAGTGACTCGAACGTGACGCCGGCCTTGTCGTTGACCTGCTGCTGGTTCGCGAGCGGGATCCTGTACTCGACGGGGTCCTCGATGCTCAGGATCGATCGCTGATGGCCGTCGATGCCCGTCACGATGCTGTAGATGGTGGTCGTCTTGCCCGAGCCCGTGGCCCCCACGACGACGATCAGTCCCTGCGAACGTCGCGACAGCATCTCGAGACGATGCGCCTGCTCGTCGGTCATGCCCAGTTCGGTCAGCGGCTTCGGCTTGGTCGTGACTTCGAGAAGACGGACGATCAGGCTCTCGCCGCTGGGGGTGGAGGTGGTCGCGAGCCGGAGCTTGTAGCGGCCCTCACCCACGACGGCCTCGAGGCTGCCGTCCTGTGGCTTGCGCCTCTCCGCGATATCGAGCCCTGCCAGCGCCTTGAGGCGCGAGATGAGCATCGACGCGGTGCGGCGATTGAGCGTCACGAAGTCGCGCAGGTCGCCGTCGACGCGGAACCTCACGACGGCGTTGCTCTCCTTGGGCTCGATATGGATGTCGCTGGCCCGCTGGGCCGCCGCCGCCGAGATCATGTTGTTCGCGATGAACGCGATCGGGCCGTCGCCCACGATCGAATCGGGGTCGAAGTCCGGCTCGATCCCCTCCGAGTCCGGCGCGATGTCGGTCTCCGAGCCGAACCGATAGACGTGGTCCTTGTCGCTCGACGGTTCGGGTACGCCGCTGGCCGCGCCTGTGAGCAGGGAGAGTATGACGCGCGGCTCGGCGATGAACAGGTCGAAACTCACTCCGGGATCCCAGAACCGATGGACCGTATCGTGAAGTTCGAGGTCGAACGGGTGGCTGACGGCCAGTCCCGGTCCCGAGGTCGTTCGCACGGGCACGACGAGGTTCTTGCGACAGAAGGCCGAGGGCAGCGCTGCCAGGTCGATCTGCTCGGGCTTGATCGACTCGAGCCGCTTGAGGCGTGCGAACTTCGCGATGAGCGCGGCCAGATCCGACTGTCCCAGCCCGAGCGCGGTGCACCTCGCGTAGAGGTTCTGCGGACGCAGCGAGTCGTAGTCGAACGCGGATCCCGAAGGCGCGGCGACGTTGTCCTTCAGGTAGTCGCGAAAGTGCAGGAAGTCGGTCGGCACGACCTGTTCGGACCACTGGTTCTCGGCTTCGACGATCTCGCAGAAGCGCGCCGCCGTCTCGAGGTGGCGCTTGACCGTCTCCACGAGTTCCGCCGGCCTGAACGGCTTCACGAGATGCGCCACCGCCCCGAGCGAGAATGCCCGCGCCCGGTCCTGCTCGCCGTCGAGCGCGGTCAGGAAGACGATCGGCACCGCGACCAGGCACGGGTCGAGCTGCAGCTCCTCGCACACGGCGAAGCCGGACATGTCGGGCATCATGACGTCGAGCAGGATCAGCGCGGGAGTGCGGGTGCGCACCACGTCGAGGCAGGCCTTGCCGCTGTCTACCGACAGCACGTCGAAGCCGGCCCCGGTCAGCACCTGCGCCACGAGCGCGCGGATGTCCGGATCGTCATCGACGCTCAGGATGAGCGGCGCAGATGCCGCGTCAGTCATAGAGGACCTCCAGGTTCTGAAGATACGCCTTGAGATCCTCGATCGCGGTGCGGGCGCAGTCGGGGTCGGATGCCTTACCGGCGGTCTCGATGCGTAGGCCGATCTCCGTGATGCCGTCGAAACCGTAGCCGCCTCCCGACCCCTTCATGCTGTGACCGAGGATGTGCACGGTGGCGTAGTCGCCAGACAGGAGGGCGGCCTCGAGCGCGACGATGTCCGCTTCGCGTCGTTCCAGGTACAAGGGGACGAGGTCGGCGAGATCCGGCTCGGGGCGGACGATGAGGTGTACGTCATACAGTCCGGTTCCAGGCATGCTCGATTCACTCTCCCGAGTGACGGGCGATCGCGTCAAGGAGCGTCGCCTTCTTGATGGGCTTGGTCAGGTAGTCGTCACAGCCGGCCTTGCGCGCCTCGGCGGTCTCTTCGGCCAAAGCGTACGCCGTCAACGCGACGATGGGGGTGGGGGTCCAGTGCATGGCCCGCTCGATCTGCCGGATCTCCCGCGTGGCGGCGTAGCCGTCCATGACCGGCATCTGCATGTCCATGAGGACGATCCCGAATCCACCGGCGCCCGCAGCCTTATAGGCGTCGACGGCCTGCTTGCCGTCACCGACCGACACGACCCGGTGTGGCGTGTTCTTCAGGTACGCGCACGCGAGCAGCCGGTTGTCCTCGACGTCCTCGACGAGAAGGATGTCGATCGGCCGGTCAGGCGTATCGGACGAAGGTGCGGCGGCTCCTTTCGCGGACGCACCGGCGGTTGCGGTCGGCTTGCTGTCCGGCGTCGCCGGTCGACATATCGCCGCGACCGCGCCGAGCAAGGCGCCGCGCCGGACCGGCTTCATCAGCAGCGCTGAGGCGCCCGCCTCGATCGCGCGACGTTCGTCGCCGGGACGCGCATCGGATGACACGACGATCACCTTCGTACCGGCGAGCGCGGGGTCGGCCGCTATGGACGCGGCCACGTCGAACCCCGACTGGTCCGGCATGCGCAGGTCGGTCAGCATGACGTCGTGACCGTGCGGGGACGCGTGCATCGCGGCCAGGCCCTCCGTGGCGCTCGACGCCTCGTCGACCGTCGCGCCGGCGTGTTCCAGATAACGTCGCAGGATCAGCCGGTTCGTCTCGCTGTCGTCGATCACGAACGTCCGGACGCCGGTGAGGTCCCACTCCTCGACCGGGGTGTCGGACGGGACCTGGTCGGCGGCGGCGACCATTGGGATGGCGAAGGAGAACGAGCTCCCCTTGCCCATCTCGCTCGCCACCCGCAACTGTCCGCCCATGAGGTCGGTGAGCTTGCGGGAGATGGTCAGGCCGAGTCCCGTGCCACCGTAGCGGCGTGTGGTCGACGAGTCTGCCTGCGTGAACGCCTCGAAGATCGTGTCCAGCTTCTCGGTCGGGATGCCTATACCGGTGTCGGTGACCGTGAACCGGAGACGGCTTTCCGCGTCCGCCGGGTCGGGACCCACCTCGATGACGACGTGGCCCTCGGCAGTGAATTTCACTGCGTTGCCCGCGAGATTGACGAGCACCTGGCGGATCCGGTCGGGGTCACCGACGATCCACCGCGGCGTCTCCGGATGGAGGTCGACCAGCAGATCGATGCCCTTCTCCCGGGCCCGGATCGCAAGGACGTCAGCGGTCTCCTCGACCATCTGCTCGATGTCGAAGGGCCGCTCCGTGATCTCGAAGTGCCCCGCCTCGATCTTTGAGAGATCCAGGATGTCGTTGATGAGTGTGAGCAGGGCCTCGCCCGCGGATCGGAAGATCCGGATGTAGCGGTGCTGCTCCTCGGTGAGCTCGGTCTCCTCGAGCAGCTCTCCCATGCCGATGATCGCGTTCATCGGGGTGCGGATCTCGTGGCTCATCGTCGCCAGGAAGTCGCTCTTCGCCCGGTTCGCCGAGTTCGCGATGTCGGCCGCTTCGCGTAGTGCGTCCTCGGCGACCTTGAGCGCGGTGATGTCCTCTTGCACGCCCACGTAGTGGACGGCTCCCGCGGCGTCCCGGACCGGCGAGATCGACGCCGCGACCGCGTAGAGCGTGCCGTCCTTGCGTCGGTTCGTGATCTCGCCTTGCCAGTCGCCGCCGGACGAGATGACGCGCCACAACTGTGCGTACACCTCGGCATCCATCGTTCCGGAATTGAGGACCCGGGGGTTGGCCCCGATCAGGTCAGCCGCGTCGTGGCCGGACAGTTCGGCGAAGCGAGGATTGACGTATTCGATGGTGCCGTCCGCATCGGTGATGACCGTCGCCGCAGGACTGTTCGTCACGGCCAGGCTCAGCTTCGCGAGTTCCGTCTCGGCTTTGGCGCGCCGCAGGGCGGCGGAGAGCACATCGGCGAAGACGGTCAGCAGCGCGATGCGCTCGCCGGTCCACACCCGCTCCTCACGCACGGTGTCGATGCCGAGGTATCCCCGCAGCAGTTGCCCCTCGACGAGCGGTATGACGATGCGCGATCGCACGCCTAGGCTCGTCATGAGCGCGCGGTCCGCCATAGCTTCGTCCGGGAGGTCGTCGAGGGAGGCTATACTGACGAACTCGTTGGCCTTGAGCTTCTCGTAGTACCAGGGGAAGCCGTTGAGGTCGAGCGCCTGAAGGAGGTCCGCCTGCGGGATCGTGCCTTCGGAGCACCACTCGTGCGTGCGGGCAGCAAGCCCCTCGGGCGTCACCGAACCGAGGTACGCGTGGTCGACGTCGAGGAAGGCGCCGAGAGTGGCAAGCGCCTCGTTCACGACCGTGTCGACGCCGGCGGCGTCCGCCGACAGGAACCGTCCTGAAACCGCGCGAACGATGTTCTCGAGGGTGATCCGCTCGTGCAGCGTGCGCTCGGCGGCCTTTCGCTCGGACACGTCGTGGACGTAGATGAGCAGGCGTTCGGTCTCGTCGATGGTGATCGGCACCCGCGTGATCTCGACCTCGACGAGGTCACCGCCCATCTTGAGCAGGTGGCCTTCCGACGTGGCGGCACCCGAGCCTTCGGGGGGGTGGAGCACACGCCGGTCCTGCTGAGCGACTAGAGTGTCCATCTGCAGACCGGCGAGGCTCTCCGCCGTGACGCCCAGCATCGCAGCCAACGTGGGATTGGCGAATTCGATGCGGCCGGACTTCGGCTCGAGGATCGCGATGCCGTCGGGGGCGCTGGCGAGTATCGAGCGCAGCCGTCGTTCGGACGCAGACACTCGGCGCCGGGTGTCCTGTGCTGCTTGGACCAGCGCCATGGCGCCGAGCAGGAGGACCGAGACGACGAGCACGAGCGCGATGGCCGTCGCGCGATAGCTCGAGAGGCCGGATGTCCAATGAGCGACCGGCAGGTCCATGCCAAGGACCGCGAGGAGCTGTCCGTCCTCGCGGATCGGGACGAACGCGGTCACCCAGCTGCCGAAGGAGTCCGAGGAGGGGCCTTCGACGAACGCCTCGCCCTTGTTCGCGAGAAGGGCCGTGAGCTCGGGACTCGCCTCGTCATAGACGACACCAGGTCGGGACACGCCGTCTGCGCCCATCGCGGACGAATCCACGAGGAACACCGCTTTGCCGCCGACCTGTCGCATGAGGTACATGTAGCGGATGTCGGCGTTGACGGCGTGCATGTCCTCGAGTTCCTCGAGCACGTACTCGAAGTCGGCCCCGCCGGAATCGGAGGCATCCCCGCGGAGTGTCCCAAGACGCTCGGCGTCGACCGACGCGGCGGCGGTGAGTGCGCGTTGGAGCAGCGTGGCACGCGCCTGGGTCTCGGCGATCATGCCCGCCTGCGACACCGCGAAGCCGCCGACGGCGACCAGAACGAGCATCACGGCGACGGCATAGAAGCGGGAGAACGCTCGATGCAGCCCCGGCATCTCCCCGCGCAGCACCTGTCGCGCGGCGGAGAAGCCCAGCACCTCGTTGGCTGCGAAGAACACGAGCATCGCGATGATGCCCTGGACGGGCGCGGGACCGAGGCGCGGCGAGAACTCTCTGGCCGCGTTGACGAGACCGTCGCCGAAGGCCGCCAAGCATGCAGCATAGACCAGCAGGAGGATGCCGGTGCCGAGCAGCATCCGGTCCGCTCTGCGGGCGATGCCGGTCTCGTCGCTTCCAAGTCGACGACCGCTCGCGATCACGGCGGCACCGGCGAGCAGCCCCGCGGGTAGGGCCACGGCGAACCGGACGACCAGATCGGCGCTGGACAGGCCGAGAACGGCGCTGCCGAGGGCGATCACTCCCGCGGCGGCGGTCGCCCAGCGGCCGGGCACTCGAGAGTACAAGTCTGCCAGCCCGGAGCGCCCGAACTCGAAGAGCGCGACGTACGCGATCACGCTGCCGGCGAAGCGTGCCCACTGGAAGGCGGTCGTGTCGCCCACGTCGAGGGCGAAGCACGCGGCCCAGGTCGTCAGACCGATCGCGATCCCGAACGCGGCGAGCCAGATCCAGCGGAGACTACGCTCGCGCTCCATGACGAGGACGGACGCCACGGCTCCGAGGCTCACGAACGAGAGCCCGGACAGGAAGTACACGTAGTCGAGATTGACTTCGAAGAAGGACACTGCGCCTCTCCCGCGCCGCCTTACCGTCTATCATGACTTGTATCGGTAGAACGGGGCCGTCATTAGCGTGAACGGCAGCGAAGACTGACAAACGGTACCCCGTGGGGGGCGAGGTGTCGTTCGCGGGTGTGCTGATCGAGCGCGCGAGCCCGCGAGCCCTAAAGTCTTCCAGCGGCGTTCCGATACAAGGAGTGTCAGGATCGAACGACTCTTCCTGATAGGAACCGGCTCTGAAGCGGTGCCCCTCCGCTGAAAGGGCCGGTCCCGATCCGAGGGCCCGGGCGAAGAAGTAAACCCGGACCCTCTCTTCGTGCCCTATCGGGTCTGGCCGGTGAAGGCGAACTTCTCGAGCAGCAGGTAAGGCGCCAGCGCCCCGCCCTCTTCGCCGACCATCTTGCGCTCGGCGCTCACGCCCCCCACGTGCGACAGCGCGTCGATCGCGCTCTGGGTGAAGCGCAGGTTCCGAAGCGGAAACGTCAGTCTGCCGTCCTCGATGAGGAACGTCCCGTCGCGCGTCATGCCGGTGAGCGTGGCGCGGAGCGGGTCCTCGATGTTCACGTAGTGGAAGCGCGTGACGTAGACGCCGCGCTGCACCGAGGCGATGAGCTCATCGGGAGTCGACTCACCCGGCTCCATCGCGAGGTCGATCGGGATCGGGCCGAACGAGTTCGGCGCGGGAAGCGCGTGTCCCGTGTTGGCCCGGCCGGTCCTGGCGGCCCAGTACGAGTCGGTGCACGGGTGACCGGCCACACCGCCCTCGACGAGGGCGACGCGTGTCTTGGGCATCCCTTCGAAGTCGAAGGTGAGGCCGAGCGCCCACGGGGCGAGCGCATCATCGATGATCGTGATGGCGTCGGACATGATCCGCTCACCGGCGTGTCCGGTCAGGAACGAGCGCCCTTCCTCGACCGACTTCGCCGAACCGCCATACCAGCCGAGGAACTGCACGATGTCGGCGACGGCGTCGGGCGCGAGCACGACGGCGTAGTCGCCCGGCGCAAGGTCGCGCGGACACGCCGAGCGCTGGGCCAGCGTGGCTGCCTGGTCGCCGAGGGACGATGCCGCCAGTTCGGTGGCGTCGCGGCCGGAGAAGGACGCCCAGCCGTTGCCCTCGTCGGGCCCCATCGACAGCACCGTGGAGCGCGCCGACGTCGACGCCATCGCGACATCGACCCCGAGTGAGTTCGCAACGGCGACGGACTGCTCAGAGACGGACACCCCGCCAGCCGCGGTCAGACCGCGCACGGCCGATTGCTCCACGATGGCGCCGGCCGCCTCTGCTCGGGCCGCGGCGTCGTAGGAGACGGTGCCGGGGGAGACGCGGTCGGCGTAGGTCACGTCGCGAGGAGCGGGAAGGCCGGGGAACTCGGGGTCCTCCGGCGCGTGGCGGGCGGCCTCGACAGCCGCCGCGCAGCACTGCGTCAGGGCCTCGTCGCCGGAGCGGTTCGTCGATGCGACACCGACCTTGCCTCCGATGACCGCGCGGATCGAGACGCCGGCGTCGGTCCACGCGACGTTCTGATGGATGCGGTTGTTCGCGAAGCGCGTCAGTGCCGACGAGGAGGCGACGACGAGCGCCTCGGCGCTACCCGCCCCCGCGGCCGTTGCGATCTCGACGGCGCGCTGCGCGAGCATGCGTGCCTCCAGGGGCGTCATCGTCCCACCCCCACTTCGACGTCGCGGAACCTCGCGGGTGCGGCGCCGTGAGCGACGTGGGCGACCTGCATCGGCTCGCCCTTGCCACAGTTGTCCAGCCCCCAGACCTGCCACGCCTCGGTCGAGCAGATCGCATCGCATCCCGCCCAGAACTTCGGCGTGATACCCGTGTAGTTCGGTCGCTTCACCATCCGGCCCAGCTTGCCTCCGCGGATCTCCCAGCCGATCTCGCATGCGAACTGGAAGTTCAGCCGCTTGTCGTCGATCGACCACGAGTTGTTCGTCTCGATGTAGAGGCCCTCGTCGGTGTCGGCTATGAGCTCCTCGAGCGAACCGGCGCTTCCCGGCTCCAGCGAGACGGTCGTCATGCGGATGAGCGGAGTGCGGTTCCAGCCGTCCGCGCGCATGCAGCCGTTCGACGAGCGTCCGATGGACACGGCGGACTCGCGTGATCCGAGGAACCCGGTGAGCACGCCCGCGCGCACGAGGTGGTCGCGCTGGGCCGGCACACCCTCGTCGTCGTAGCCGAACGAGCCGAGCGAGCCCGGGACGGTGGCGTCCGCTGTGACGTTGACGAGGTCCGAGCCGTAGCGGAGGGTGTCGAGGTCGCTCGCCGCGACCCACGAGGTACCCGCGAAGGCCGCCTCGTCGCCGAGGACGCGGTCGAGTTCGGTCGGATGCCCGATCGATTCGTGCACCTGGAGTGCGATCTGGCCGCCGTCGATGACGAGTGTCGTCGTGGCGCTCGGGCATTCCGGTGCGGTCAGCAACGCGACGGCCTGTTCGGCGATGCGGGTCGCGTTGCCGGGCAGGTCGAGGGCGACGATACTCTCCCAGCCCGCCTGGTAGCAGCCGCCGCCGTGGCTGTTGGGGTACGACCGCGGCAACACGTCGCCGTCGTCGATGGCGTAGGCGCAGATGCCCGCCCGCGACTCGGTCCAGCGCTGCTCGATGTAGGAGCCGACACTCGAGGCGAAGACCTTGAAGACCCGCAGCAGTCCGAGATCGCTGGTGGCCAGCGCGATGCCGCTGACCGCACGCATCGCGGCGTCGGCCTCGAGCAGGACCGCGAGCTTGTCCTCCAGGCTCACGGCGAACGGGTCGATCTCGCACGCTCCCGACCATGTGTCGTCGAAGGCGCCGACATCGGCGAGGCAGACGCGGTGCCCTCCCACGGTCGCCGACGCCTTGGCGATCGCGACGGCCTGACGCGCGACCCGCTCCGCGGCGTCTCCATCCAGGTCGGCGGACGCTGCGAAGCCCCATGCACCGTCAGCGATCACACGGACCCCGAAGCCGAACGACGCCGACGACTCGACGCCCTCGACGACTCCGTTGCGGACGGAGATCTTCTGGCTCGTCGTGTCGGTCACGCGCACATCCGCGTACGACGCGCCAGCGCGCGCAGCAGCGTCCAGCACCTCTGCGGTGAAGCCCCTCATACGCAACGTTCCCCCCTGTAGCGCGAGCGCCCGCCATCGGGCAGGCGCCGCGAGCAGTCCCCTGTTCGACCCGGCTAGCGGGAGATCTTCAGGCTCGACGGCAGCGAGACGCCGGAGACCCCCATCGGCTTGCCCGTTCGGTAACGCCAGTCATAGCGTCGCGCCCCGACGAAGTCGGAGCGATCGGCCAGTCTGCTGACCTTGATGAAGTCCCCCGTGCGCGGCGCGTGAACGAAGTAGCCGCCGCCGATGTACATGCCGACATGGTAGACCGGCGAGCCGAAGAAGACGAGGTCCCCGGCGCGAAGTCCGGAAGGTGCGACGCGGGTTCCGAGAAGGTACTGGCTCGCGGCGTGGTGTGGGATGGCGATGCCATGCTGGCGCATCACGTACTGGGTGAGGCCCGAGCAGTCGAAGCCCGACGGCGACGCGCCGGCCCACACGTACGGGATCCCGTGGTAGGCCAGCACCGTCTCGGCGGGCGAGAACGGCTCGATCGACACGCCCGCCTTGCTCGCTCCGGCCATGATCTCGCGCCAGAGCGTGAACTCCTCGCCGGAGCGGCGGGCCGCCTCGGAGTCGAGCAGTGAGAGCAGGTCGTTCTGGGCCGAGGCCATCATGGCCTGGCGCTCTCCCACGCGCAGCTCGATCTCGACCTTGCGCGCCTTGAGCGAGAACTCGAGCGCTCTGGCCTGGATCTCCGCGGCCTCGAGGTCTGTGGCCTGAGCGGAGATCTGCTCACGCTGCGCGCTCAACTGCTTCGCGAGGTCGGCGTCCGCGGACGAGATCGTGCGAACGAAGTCGAGGCGCTCGATGAAGTCGGTGATGGACGTGGCGCCCAACAGGATCTCTGCCGGGGCCGACTGGCCGTCGCGATACATGGCGGTGACCCGCGTCTCGAGCAGCGCCTGCTGCTCGACGAGCGCTCCGTTGGCCGCACCAAGGTCTTGGTGTGTCGCGTCGAGCTTCTCCTGGATCGCGGCGAGGTCCTCGGCCGCGGCGTTGTACTGCTCTGCGGCGATTCCGAGCTCTCGGTCCAGCTGGTCCAGCTGCGATCTGAAGGCGTCGAGTCGGGACTGGCGCAGTTCGAGCTCCGCGCGGAACGCGGAGGTCGTCTGGTCGGTCGGAACGGGGATCGCGGAGGGAGCCGGCTTCGGCTTCGGCGCAGGGGCCGGAGGGGGAGTGGATGTGGCATCGGTGGGAGCGGCGAACGCGACAGAGGCTGAGGACAGTGCGACTGCCAGAGCCGTCGCGATGATCCGGTATGCGGTGGTTGAGCCGAGCCGCATGAGAGCGGGCCTTCTTCCGTTCGTCGTGCCTGGTGGAGCCTCGGTGAAGTGTCTACTAGCAGAAGTCAGGCCACACAGACAGATCGCAAGCATACAACGGCGCCTGCGTCCTATCCAAACCATCGGCAGGTTCAGTACTGGCGATGAGCGGACGGAGGCCGTGACCACTATGGTGCCCGCCGGTTCTTACCCGCATCCGACAGATTCCTTATCTTCGAGCGGTGCGCGTACTCCCCCGGGGGTACGGCGCGCATACGCCACGCGAGCGATGCGCGGCCGTGGCCGAGGGGCTACCATCGACCCATGAGCATCCTAGCGACACTTACATCGACCTCCGAGAAGCGCGCCATGCTCGCCGACGTGGCGCTCGGGGTCGGCCTCGCCGTCTTCTCGTGGCTTCAGGCGTCGATGCATCCGTTCTTCCTCGGGCGCGGCTTCCCCATCCCGCTGCCGGTCGGTGGAGGCGGAGGCGGGGGCGAGCGCTTCTTCCGCGACGAGGCGTCGTGGATGACCTTCGTTCTCATCGGGCTGGCGTTCCTGCCGCTGATCGTGCGCAGGCGACACCCCGTCGCAGTGCTCGCCGTGACCACCGTCGCCGCCACGCTCTACGAGGTCCTGCCGAATCCCCCTTCGCTCGCCATGATGGGGGTGCTCATCGCCCTCTACACGCTCGGCACGCTCACCGATCGCAGGCGGCTCCTGCTGTGGGGAGCGGGCTCCACGGCGCTCGTCTTGCTCGCGTCACTCCCCGCACCCAACTCCGCCGCGTTCTGGGGCGAAGCGGTCCGCAACCTTGCCGTCATGCTCGTGGCGGGCCTGCTCGGTGACGCGACCCGCAACCGCCGCGCATACGTCGCCGAGGTCGAGCGGCGTGCCGAAGAGGCCGAGCGGAACCGCGAGGAGGACACCCGGCGGCGCGTGGACGAGGAGCGCTTGCGCATCGCCCGCGAACTCCACGACGTGACCGCGCACAGCCTGTCCGTCATCGCGGTGCAGTCCGGCGTCGCGTCGCACGTGCTCGACACGAAGCCCGAGGAAGCGCGCCGCGCGCTCATCGCGATCCGGCAGGTGAGCCGCGATTCCCTGCAGGAGCTACGCGCGATGCTCGGCGTCCTGCGAGGTTCGGAGGACGAGGCGGCGCCACTGGCGCCGAGCGCCGGTCTCGACCGGCTCCACGATCTCGTGCGTCCCCTCGAGGAATCCGGTCTGGACGTGGCGATCGCGACCGAGGGTGACCTTACCGACGTTCCCGCCATCGCCGACGCTTCGGCGTACCGTATCGTGCAAGAGGCGCTCACCAACGTGCTCCGACATGCCGGCAAGGCGCGCGTCACTGTGACCGTCCGACGCGAACCCGATGCCCTGCTCATCGATGTGACGGACGACGGTCCGGGTACGCTCCCCTTCGAAGAGGGCCACGGCATCGCGGGCATGCGCGAGCGCGTTAGCGCGCTCGGCGGCGCGCTGCAGGCAGGCCCGCTCGACGGAGGCGGCTGGCGCGTGAGCGCGCGGCTGCCGATGGCAGGGAGGCAGTAGGTGACCCGCGTCCTCATAGCGGACGATCAGGCGCTCGTGCGTGGGGCGTTTCGCGTGCTCATCGACTCGGCCGATGACCTCGAGGTCGTCGGCGAAGCCGCGGACGGGGCCCAGGCGGTCGAGCTGGCGAGGGAGACCTCGCCCGATGTCGTGCTGATGGACATCCGCATGCCCGACGTCGACGGTCTCGAAGCCACACGTCGCATCTGCGCAGACCCGGCCACGAGTGAGGTCAAGGTCATCATCCTGACCACGTTCGACCTGGACGAGTACGTCTTCGGCGCGCTGCGGGCTGGCGCCAGCGGCTTCCTGCTGAAGGACACCGACCCCGCCGACCTGCTCCACGCGGTGCGCATCGTCGCGGGCGGCGAGGCGTTGCTCGCCCCGTCGGTGACAAGGCGGCTCATCGAGGAGTTCTCCCGCCGTCCGGACCCGCACCACACCGCACCCGCGGCACTCGACTCGCTCACCGAGCGCGAGCGCGAGGTGCTCGCGCTGGTGGGACAGGGGCTGGCCAACGCGGAGATCGGCACCGAGCTGTTCATCTCGCCCGCGACCGCCAAGACGCACGTCTCGCGGATCATGACGAAGCTCGATGCACGAGACCGCGCCCAGCTCGTGATAGCGGCGTACGAGAGTGGTCTTGTGAACGCGCGTGGCGTCTGAAGGCTCTCGCCGCGTACGCCCCACGGAGTACGCTCGATTCACTCCCTCGAGAGGACGCGCCCCCCGCGTGGCGCGCGTAGGGTTGTCTCCGGGCCACCATGCCCGCAAGCGATGAGAACACGACCCCGAGATCGAAGAGGTGACGCACCATGAGTGACGAGAGCATCCCCACGCCCGCCCCCGTGATCGACCCCGTGGCCGAGGCACGCAAGATCATGGCCGGTCAGACAGTAGGATCCGATGAGATCGCCGGCCTCAAGAAGCAGGTCAAGGCGCTATGGGTCGTCACGGCGGTGACGCTCCTGCTTGTCATCGTGCTCGGCGTCTTCTCGCTGCTTCCGCGCGTGTTCGGCGGCGGCCGACCGGACTTCCCGGGCGGCGGCAACTTCCGACCCGGCATGATGCAGCAGGGCCAGGGCCAGGGCCCTGGCACCGCACAGCCGGGCCAGCCGTAGGCGTCGCCGGCCACTCGAACAGTACCGTCGAGGGAGGACCAAGAGAACCATGGTTGATGGAGTGATGAGATGAGCGGCGTCGGAGTGCCCAGGAAGAAGCGGCGCTGGATATGGTGGGTCGTGCTCGCTGTCGTCGCCGTCGCGGTGGCGGCGATCACGCTGCCGGGACTTCTGACGTCAACAAGCACGGACACCGGTCTCACGACAGGGACCGTGAAGCGCATGGCCCTCACGTCGACGGTGAGCGGTACGGGCAGCCTGGCGGTGGCCGGTGTCACCCAGGTCCAGCCGGGCATCACCGGCACGGTCGAGGACCTTTCCGTGAAGCTCGGCGACACGGTGACGGCGGGCCAGCTGCTCTTCCGTCTGGTCAACGACGACCTCGATGCCGCGGTGACGCGGGCGAAGGCCAGCTACCAGAAGTCGAAGCAGCAGGTCCAGCAGGCGCAGATCAGCCTCACCAAGGCGCAGACCGACCAATACAACACTGAACACCCCAGCTCGATCGGCACCGCTCCCGCGCCGCCGGTGGACGCGAACGACCTGAAGCTGGCGAAGCAGCAGGTCACTCTGGCGAGCATGGGGGTGACGTCGGCCAAGCTCGACCTGTCGGCCGCCTCCACGGCCGTCAAGCAGGCCCAGGACAACGCGGACAAGCGCACCGTGACGGCCCCCGTCGGCGGTCTCGTCACCGTGCTGAACGCTCAGAACGGGCAGTCGCTGTCCGGTGGCGGCTCGACCTCGACCTCCGCCGGGGGGATGACCTCGGGCAGCACCGGTGCGGTGGAGATATCGGACCTCGGCACGCTCCAGGCCCGTGTCCAGGTCAACGAGGTGGACCTCGTCAAGATCAAGCTCGGCCAGAAGGCGTCGATCGCCTTCGACGCGCTTCCGGGCAGCGTCGCCTCCGGGACCGTCTCGGCCATCTCGCCGACCGGCACGAGCACGCAAGGCGTCGTCACCTACGACGTGGACCTGACGCTGACCACGATCGACCCGCGCCTGCGGCCGAACATGAGCTGCACCGTGGACATCGTCGTCGCCACGAAGGACAGCGCGCTCGTCGTGCCGACCTCTGCTCTGCGGACCGATTCGACGACGAAGCAGAAGTACGTGCTGCTCGTCTCCGGTCAGCAGACGCAACGCGCCGACATCACCGTCGGTCTCGTCGTCGGCACGAACACGGAGGTCCTGACCGGCCTCACCGAAGGCCAGGAGATCGTCACCACGTCCGCCACCTCCTCGACCAGCACGAGCGGCTCGGGCTCCGGCGGTGGCAATCGTGGCGGCATGGGCGGTATCGGCGAGATGATGGGAGGAGGCAGGCCGTGACGGCCATCCTCCAGGTCCGCGACCTCGTGAAGATCTATCGGGCCGCCGGCGACGAACCGCCCGCGCTCGGAGGCGTGTCGCTGTCCATCGAGCCCGGCGAGTTCATCGCCATCATGGGTCCTTCCGGCTCGGGCAAGTCCACGCTCATGAACATCCTGGGCTGCCTCGACAAGCCGACCTACGGGACCTACGTCCTCGACGGCGTGGACGTCTCCAGGCTCGACGACGACCAGCTGGCCGAGATCCGGGCCACGCGCATCGGCTTCGTGTTCCAGTCGTTCAACCTGCTGCCCCGCTCGACGGTGATCCGCAATGTCATCCTTCCGATGATCTACACCAAGGTGCCGGTGCGCGAGCGCGAGGAGCGGGCTCAAGAGGCCCTGCTCGCCGTCGGGCTCGACGAGAACACCTGGTACCACAAGAGCAACGAGCTCTCCGGCGGGCAGATGCAGCGCGTGGCCATCGCCCGGGCGCTCGTGAACGACCCGGCGATCGTGCTGGCGGACGAGCCGACGGGCAACCTCGACACCAAGACGGGCGAGATCATCCTGGACACCTTCCGCAAGCTGAAGGAGCAGGGACGCACCATCGTGCTCATCACGCACGAACTCTCCGTCGCCGATCACGCGGACCGCACGGTCCATGTCCGCGACGGGCTCATCGTCGACGTGCTGGCCGGTGATGCCGCGTGAGCCCCTACGACCTGATCAACGAGACGTTCCTCGCGCTCACCGGCAACAAGGTCCGCTCGTCGCTGACCATCCTGGGCATCGTCGTGGGCATCGCGTCAGTGATCCTCATGGTCTCGATCGGCCAGGGTTCGCAGTCCACGATCACGAAGTCGATCGAGTCGGCCGGCTCCAACCTGATCATGGTCACCCCCGGCGGAGGCGGCTTCAATCCGGGCGGCGGCGACCGCGGCGGCGAGCGCGCCACGCTGTCCGAGACGGACGTGAGCGCCATCAAGGACCTGCCCGGCGTGGCCGCCGTGGCGCCCGAGGGGTCGAGCCAGTACACCGTCTCGACGTCCGGCATCAGCACGTCGCTTCGCATCACCGGTGTCACCGACGCGTATCCGACGGTGAAATCCATCGAGACGTCCGCCGGCTCCTTCCTCAGCGAGGAGGACGTGCTGTCCAGCACCAAGGTGGCCGTGATCGGCCCCACGGTGGTCACCGACCTGTTCCCCAACGGCGACGATCCGGTGGGTCAGCAGGTCCGCATCAACGGGATGAACTTCACGATCATCGGCGTGACGAAGAGCAAGGGCGGCACCGGATTCGGCAACGCCGACGAGGTCGTCTACATCCCGCTGACGACTCTGCAGCGCTACCTCACGGGCAACGAGAACGTCTCCACCATCAACATCCAGGCGGCGAGCAGTGACGTCATGAGCGACGTGCAGACCGCCATCACGGACGCCCTCGTGATCTCGCGCAACGTCGAGGATCCGACCTCGCCCGACTTCCGGGTGCTGTCGCAGTCGGACATCCTGACCACGGCCTCCACGATCACCGGGACGTTCACCGTGCTTCTTGCCTCGATCTCGGGTATCTCGCTGCTGGTCGGCGGCATCGGGATCATGAACATGATGCTCACCACGGTCACGGAGCGGACGCGCGAGATCGGTCTGCGCAAGGCTGTCGGCGCGCGACCGGGCGACATCACGTCGCAGTTCCTCGCCGAGGCCATCACCCTCACGGTCCTGGGCGGCGTCATCGGCATCGCGCTCGGATGGGGCGCATCCGCCATCGTGACGGCCACCGGCCTCATCACCACCGAGGTCTCGGTCAGCGCGATCCTTCTCGCCGTGGGCGTATGCGCCGGAATCGGCATCGTCTTCGGCTACTACCCGGCGCGGCGCGCGGCGAAGCTCGATCCGATCGAGGCGCTCAGATACCAGTAGTCCTCCCGCGGGTATCCTTGTGAGCGGGCGCGGATGCCACATCGCGTCCGCTCACGTGTATGCGGCGACAAGAGGAGCGAAGATGAGCGATTCGGTCAGCCCCGGCGTGGCGATGCGCCTCGGGGACTTCGTGAACGCGAACGTCCAGAAGGATACGGGCGGGACGTGGCAGCTCGAGAGCGGCAAGACGCTCGAGGTGCACCTGTCCGGCAACCGGGTCTTCACCAAGGTCGGCGCGATGATCGG
>JAUSBS010000014.1 GCA_030651905.1 Coriobacteriia bacterium | reverse complement strand
GACAACATCAACACGACGTCCACTGCACCGAGCTTCCCGACCGACATGGCGCTGTTCTGCCTGCGCTGTCACGACGGCTCACCGCCGGTCGCGACACGTTCGGCGTCGGTCAACATCCCATATAGCGTCGCGTTCTCCTCGGTGGATCCGGCGATATCGCCGCTCTTCCCGGGCTGGAACAAGGCCGCGGCGAACATGGCGTTCACGAGCTCGGGCCACTACACCGCATCGACGGCGAACGGCAAGGCGCTGTGCCAGAACTGCCACGATCCGCACGCATCGGGCTTCGCAACCCTGATCGCATGGACCAAGCCGACGGGCGTGACGTGGACGGGCGCGGCTCCGGCCGACCAGTATCGCGTCAACAACGATGTCACCGTGGCATGGGAAGAGAACCTCTGCTACCGCTGCCATGGTAGCGGTGCATCGGCCACCGGCAAGGCCGCCGGCGCTGCCAACGTGTTCACCCCGGCCGGTCTGACCTACAAGCACCCGATGGCCATCAACGCCCCCTCCGCCGGAATCGCTCGACACGCGGACCTTGAGGGTCCGGCCCAGCTCGGATCGACGAACCGTCACTCCGAGTGCGCGGACTGCCACAACCCACATGCGGCGAAGGCCGGCATCCACGTGACCGGCAGTTCCACCGCGGGCGAGGTTCTGCGCGGCGCGGTCGGCATCAAGCCCACGTGGTCCACCACCCAGTGGACAAGCTACACCGGCGTCGCTCCGCAGACGATCCTGCCGGGCTCCGGCGACGACTACGAGGCGTACGTGTGCATCAAGTGCCACTCGAAGTACTCCGGACAGCCGTACTCGGTCACGACCGGGTCGGGCACCTACACCTCCACCGACCTGGCGGTCGAGTTCAACCCGGCCAACGACTCCGGCCACAACGTCTTCGGCTCCGCCACCAACTGGCCGAAGGAGGTCGTGGGCAGCTTCAAGTCCGCGCCCTCGAACTACATGACGTGGCCGACGAACGCCACGTTCCAGACGGGCTGGAGCAAGACGTCGAAGGTGACGTGCTCGAGCTGCCATACATACTCGGCTGGCAACGCTCGTGGGCCGCATGGTTCCACGGTCCGGATGCTCATCGACTCCGCCTACCCCGGCCTGTACCAGAACGCGCAGCTCGGCGACACGGACGTGATCTGCGTGAAGTGCCATGCCAACCTGCGCAACGCGAACAGAACTCATAGCGAGGGCGAGCACTCCGGATCGGACGCCAGGTGCATCGCATGCCACATCAAGGTCCCGCACGGCTGGAAGCGGCCCCGCCTGATCGGCTACACAACCGACCCCGAGCCGTACCGGTCCCTCAACCTGACCGGTATGTCCCTGCAGGACTACAACAACAACTGGAGCCTCAGCGACTGCGGCCAGACAGGATGTAGCGAGCACAACGGCAACCCGAGCGGCACCAAGTGGCCGTAGGGCAGCGCGCCGGCACTATGCAGGCGAAGCGCGGGCCCGCCCTCGCCGCGTTCCTGTTGGCGATGGTCCTCGGGACCGCCGGCCTTCTCGTCGGTTGCGCAGAGTCGGCCAGCACCTCGAGCGACGGCGTCGGCACACCGCTGACCGAGGCCGTCGTCCCTGCGGCGCCGGACCTGTCCGCGCCGGTCCCGGCTGTCCGCTCGTATCTCGCGTGGGTGGGCTTCTCGTACCGCATGGCGAACTCCGAGATCTCGTCGCGCACGATGACTCCCTACGAGGGCGTCCGCGTCGACTCCTACATCCAGCTCAACCGCGAGAAGAACCAGGGCATGGAGCAGGAACTCACGGCGTTCACGCCCGTGGAGGCCAGCCGTTCCGAGACCGCCGCGCTCATCACCGCCTCCGAGGCGTGGCGCTACCGCTACTTCTCGCTCGACAAGCGGCGCTACCTGACGCCGTGGTACGAGGCATCGTACGACACGACCTACAGCGTCATCGCCACCCAGGGAGTGTGGCTCGTCGCGAGCGTCGAGGCGACCGCGCTGACCCCGGTGAAGTGACGTGGCGTCTCTGCTGAGACACGTGTGGGGTTTCCTGCGTTCCCGCAAGCTGGCCGTCTCGCTCCTGCTCGCCGTGATGGGCTGGTCGTTCGTGGCCACCTTCGTGCCGCAGGTGAGTCGCGAACCCGAGAAGGTCGCCCCGTGGGCGGTGAGCTACCCGGCGCTCGAAGCGCTTGTGCGGCCGCTCGGGCTGCACGACGCGTTCAAAGCACCCCTCTTCCTCGGCGTCATGGCGCTACTGTTCGTGTCGACCACGGCGTGTGCCTGGGAGCGCACGCGGTTCTCGCTGACGCAGTTCGCCGCGAGCAAGGGGCTGACCGAGTCGGCGATCCGCCGGCTCTCGGCTTCGCCGAAGATGCGCTTCGTGGTACCGGAGGGGGTGGCGGGGTCCGCCGTCATGGACGCCGCACGAGTGGCGCTTCGCCGCGCGGGGATGCGCCTGCGCTCGGGCGCGCGCGTGGGGGAGGCCGCGGGCGGGCGATGGGGCCTGCTGGGCAGCCCCGGGTTCCACATCTCGCTCGCGCTGCTGTTCCTGGTCATCGGGCTGGGGCAGATGTCGCGCGCGGAGGGCATGATCGGCGTGCCGGTGGGATACCCGGTGTCCGATACGGCGTCGTCCTACGGCCTCTACGGCGCTGGTCCCTGGTACCAGGGCACAGGCAGCGGGCTTGAGATCGGCGCGTCGGAGTTCGCCTTGAGCTTCATGGATGGGGGCGTGGACCGCGGCGCGTCTGCCGTCGTGACGCTGAAGCGGAACGGCGTCGAGGTCGCGCGACAGCGCGTCTACCCGAACAACCCGCTGCGGTTCGGCTCGATCATGATCCACCAGAACGACTACGGCCTTGCCGCCGCGCTGCGGGTGGAAGAGTCGTCGGGCACCGTTCTGAGCGCCACCGAAGTGCTCTCCGACTTCGACCCGGCGGTCGCGAACGGCATGTCACCCGCGGAGTTCAGCATCGATGGAAGCGGCCCCCAGGCCAGCTCCCTGGACGTGTCCGTGGCCATCCAGGCCGAGCACGAGGGCGGCGACGTCCTGCGTGTCCTGCCCAAGGCCAAGACGGCGAAGCTCACCATCACCGGCCCGGCAAGCTACAAGCAGGAAGCGACGCTCGCCGCCGGCGAAGCGCTCACCTTGCCGAGCGGGCAGCTGCTGCGCCTGGTCGACATCGTGTACTACGCACGGCTCTCGGTGGTCGACGACTGGTCGGTCTATCCTATCTACGCGCTGTTCGTGATCGCGGGGGCGGCACTCAGCCTTGCGGTGTTCACGCCGTACCGCATGGTCCGGCTCCTGCTCGTGCAGGGGCCGGACGGACTGGTCCTGCACGCGGACGCCCGTCACGCGCGGCGCGACCCTCTGTTCATCGAGAACGTCGAGGAAGCCCTGCGAGTGGCGGTGGACGGCCTGCGCGACGCGCCTGACGCCATGGCACCGAACTCCGAGGAGGAGAAGCGATGACCTCGCTGTCGACCGAGATAGTACTCATGTGGATCGCGGTGTCGCTCTACGCCGCAGGGTCGATCCTCTACATCAGCGGTTTCGTCTTCAGCTGGCCGCGGGTGACGTCGGTGGCCACATGGGTCTCGCTCGCGGGCCTGGCCCCGCACGCGCTCGCCATCGCGGCCCGATGGGTACGTGTCGGCCACGCGCCGTTCCTCGGCTTCTACGAGGTGGTGTCCGGACTCGTCGTCGGTGCGGTCCTGGCACTGGGGCTGCTGTTGTGGCGCTACCCGACACTGGGGCCGGTCGGCGTCATCATCATGCCGCTGTCGTTCCTCATGATGGGCGGCGCGATGCTGGCGCCGAAGTCCTCACTCGAGGTGACGGGCAAGCTGGCGTCGTGGTGGCTCACCATCCACATCACCTTCGCGAAGCTGTGCTACTCGGCGTTCATCGCGGCATTCGCGCTGGCACTGCTCTACCTGATGCGTGAGAAGTGGTCGAACGGGCGGCTCGCCGATCTGCTGTCCAAGCTGCCGCGCCAGGAGATCATCGACGACCTGTCGTTCAAGCTCATCGGCGCCGGCTTCAACTTCCTCGGCGTCATGATCGCCGCCGGCGCCATATGGGCGAACGAGGCCTGGGGTCGCTACTGGGCCTGGGACCCGGTCGAGAC
>JAUSBS010000013.1 GCA_030651905.1 Coriobacteriia bacterium | reverse complement strand
GCGACCCTGCTCCTTCGCCACATACATGGCCGCATCCGCCTTCGCGATGAGCCCGTCGAGGTCTGTGCCGTGGTCGGGAGCGATGGCCACTCCCAGGCTGGCGGACGAGTAGATCTCTTCGCCCCCCACGACGAAGGGCTGGTTCAGCAGCGAGATCACTCGGCCCGCCACGATCTCAGCCTCGGCCGCATCGGCGACCCTCACGAACACCACGAACTCGTCTCCGCCGATCCGCGCGACGGTGTCCTCGTCGCGAAACGTCGCGGCAAGCCGTTCGCCGACCTGTCGCAGCAACTCATCGCCGGCAGCGTGACCGCTCGTGTCGTTGACACGCTTGAGGTTGTCGAGGTCCAGGAACAGCAACGCCTGGTGCTCCCCGCTGCGACATACCCGCGCGAGCGCCTGGTTGGCCCGGTCGTACAGCAGCACGCGGTTCGGCAACCCCGTGAGGTGATCCATGTAGGCGAGCCGCCGGATAGCACTCTCGGCCTCGCGGCGTTCCGTGATGTCGCGGGCCACGTCGACGACGAGACGCTCGCCGCCGAGGGAGACCGGACACACGTGCGCCTCAAGTGGACGAACCACTCCGCCGCGGTCGACCGTCTCGGTCTCGAAGGTCACGCAGGAGCCGCGTTCGACAGTCTCGAGATGGATGGCGAACGCGTCGCGGTCCCGCGGGAGGACGAGCCGACGGATATCGGTTCCCACGATGTCCTCGCGCCGGAGACCGCGATAGGTGCAGGCGATGTCGTTGGCGTAGACGACGGTGCCGTCGAAGCGGTACACGATCACCGAGTCGTTCGTGTGGTCGAGCAGCAAGGAACGGAACGCGAGCTCCTTCTCGAGCAGCGTACTGTCGGTGAGGTCGACGCCGGCGCTGCGGACTCCGATCGTGCGGCCCTCGGCGTCGCGCAGGAGTCGCCGATGCCACACAACCGAGTGATCGTGCCCCTCGAAATCGGTCAGAACGTACTCGACGTACTCGTCGTTGCCCCCGCCGGAGACGGCCAGCCGTTCCCAGCTCGCCCGGGTCTCCTCACGGCGCTCCTCCGGCACGAACGTCGAGAACCAGTCGATGCCCACGAGGCTTCGCTTCCCCGCCTTGAGCAGCACGCGGGTCGACTCGTTGATCTCGATGATCCGTCCGCCGGGATCAAGCACGACGATCGCCGCGCCAGCGCGGTTCTCGATGACAGCGCCGGTGCCGAGTTCGGTGTCGAGAAGCTGCTTCGTTCGGCGCAGCATGAGGAACACGTGCCGGATTCCGACAAGGCCGGCCAGTAGAAGCGATGAGACGGCCAAGCCGCTGATCGCCTCCCAGAGCGTGGCGTGATCCGCCACGGCGATGATCCGGCGAAACGCCTGAAGGCCCAGCGCGAGGCACACGAGCAACCACGACATCCGCATGCGGCTCACAGGCATGAGGAGCAGTGCGAACCCCGCCGCGGCGACCGAGACGATGGCCCCGAGGTAGAGCATCACGCGGATGGCCGTGAACTGGTCCAACGCGTGCCCTCCGTCCTGCTCTGCGGCGATCCAGTACCTAGAACTCCAGTGACGCGACCCGCTCGAAGACGACACCGACCCTGCCGAGGAAGCCCCACGGGTCGAACAGCTCGTCGAGCTTCGTCGCGTCGAGGCGCGACGTCACGTCCGCGTCCGCCTCAAGTGCTTCGCGATACGTCGGACCACCGGCATCTCCCCGCTGGATGGCGTCCCAGACCTCCATCGCGTTGCGCTGGACCACGACGTACGCATCCTCGCGCAACATGCCGGCATCGATGAGCGCGAGCAGCACTCTGCTGGAGTAGATGAGGCCCTTGGTGGCCCCGAGGTTCGCCTTCATGCGCTCGGGGTAGACCTGCAGCCCGTCGAGGACCCACTCCAACTTGCTGAGCAGGTAGTCGGTGGCGATGTAGCTGTCGGCGAGCACGATGCGTTCGGCCGAGCTGTGCGAGATGTCGCGTTCGTGCCACAGCGCCACGTTGTCGAAGCCGACCTGCGCGTTGGCCTTCACCACGCGCGCGATCCCGCACACGCGCTCGGCCGTGATCGGATTGCGCTTGTGCGGCATCGCCGAGGAGCCCTTCTGGCCCTTCGCGAACGGTTCCTCGACCTCGAGGGTGTCGGATTTCTGAAGCGCGCGGATCTCGGTGGCGATCGACTCGGCGGTGGCGGCGACGGTGGCGAGGACGGCCAGCGCGTGCGCGTGGCGGTCGCGGGCGATGACCTGCGTGGACGCCGGATCAGGCTTCAGCCCGAGCTTCTCGCAGACATACGTTTCTACAAAGGGGTCGACGTTGGAGTAGCTGCCGACGGCGCCCGAGATGGCGCCCCATGCGCACGAGAACTGCCTCGTCGCGATGAGTCGACCCTCCGCGCGCTTGAGCGCCCACGCCCACGACGCCCACTTCATCCCGAACGTCATCGGCTCCGCGTGGATACCGTGCGTGCGTCCCACACACAGCGTGTCCTTGAACTCGAGGGCGCGACGCACGCAGATACGACCCAGCCGGCGTACGTCCTCGATGACGATGTCTTGCGCTTGCGTCATCTGGTAGCACAGCGCGGTGTCGCCCAGGTCGCTCGAGGTCATTCCGTAGTGGACCCACTTCGACGGCTCGCCGATGTGCTCCGACATGTCGGTGAGGAACGCGATCACGTCGTGGTTGGTGGTGCGCTCGATCTCCTCGATGCGATCGACGGAGAAGGCGGCGCGCTCACGGATGAGCGCCACGTCGGCGGCGGGAATCACGCCGAGCTGTGCCTGCGCCTCGCAGGCGAGCACCTCGATCTGCTTCCAGATCTCGAACTTGTTGCCGAGAGACCAGATGCGGCCCATCTCGGGCCGGGTGTATCGCTCGATCATGGCGTGCCCCTTAAGGTGGCGTGTCGACGTCACGACCCCATTATCGCAGAGAGCCGTGCGAAGACGTCTTGCGCACACGCACCCATGCCGCCGAGTACGAGGCGGAGAACCCCGGCGGGCCATCGAGCCTCCAGATCCTGCGGGAGCTGCGCGGCACGAGCGGCGGATCGGCGGATCGATGACGCCCGTCGTCGTGCTGGACGCCTCCGTGGGCGTGAAGTGGTTCCGCCGCGAGGCAGGCTCAAACGAGGCTCGCGAGCTGGTGCGCGCGCATCTTGGTGGCTCGACCCTCTTGGCCGTCGACACACTCTTCCTCTACGAGGTGGTATCTGGTGCGACGCGTGGGCAAGACGTTGGCGCGATGGAGCGCGTCTGGGCGGACCTCCAGGCGCTCGACCTCGCCATCGTGCCCCCTGGCGCGGAGCTGATGGCCGCCGCGGCCGCACAGCGCCAGGCCCTCGGCTGCTCCACGTACGACGCCTTCGCGCCCGGGTTGGCCGCACTGCTTCGCGCGCCGCTGGTTTCGGCCGATGCACGCGCGCACGGCCGCTACCCCGGAGTCAGACTCATCGGTGATCGCCTCTAGGAGGATCCGGCGCGCGCGATGGTCCGGAGCTCCGTCGCCAGCCCGTCCAAGACGCGCCGCGCAAGCCCGACGTCCGTCGAGCGCGCGTCGATGCCGACGCTCAACCGCAACCGGCGCCGGAACGTGCTCACGGTGACGATCAGCCCCCCGGGGTACCCGATGGGGCCGAACAGGTAGGCGTCGTCGATGGGCGCGTCCTCGCCGAAGTCCAGAACGGTCCCGTCGATCTCGCCGATGTTCGTGAGCGAC
This sequence comes from Coriobacteriia bacterium, assembly GCA_030651905.1. Lineage (GTDB taxonomy): Bacteria > Actinomycetota > Coriobacteriia > Anaerosomatales > PALSA-660 > JANYAK01. Next base: position 2,745 of record JAUSBS010000013.1, on the reverse strand, counting down.
GGGTAACCCGTGCCTTCGAGGGCCCGCGTGATCATCCGCCAGTGCCGCCGTAGTGTCTTCATGCCGAACAACCGCACGAGCCACTCGCCTAGGACCGACTCGACCGCTCGTGTGCGCCCGACGTCGGACGCCTTCCAGGCGCGCGTGCGCTCGACCACGCGCGCGAGCGTGCCCGCGAAGTCCTCGCCCTCCACCGGCGTGACCATGACCGCCCACGTAGCCGGGAGGTTCGCCAGTGGCATCACCGCGTCCGGGGGCAGCCACGGCCGCAGATCGGCGGACATATTGACGGGTGTGTGTGCGCCCGGGGCCGGCTGCAACTCGGCGAACAGCGTCCGGAAGTAGGCGGCGAGCAGAAGGTCGTGCACTGTGGCGCCTCGCGTCTTGCCGTAGGCGGCGAGGGGCCCGAAGTCGGTCGGCTCGATGACGTCCGCCATGTAGATCGGCTCTCCCTCGCCGCCGATCCCCGGCACCGACCAATCGGTCCGAGGGAAGTTGCGCCGGAAGCGGACCGCCTTGAGGCGGTCCATGAACGACGCCGTCTTCGCGATCGACTCGAGCGAACGGGGTCGAGGGTCCGGCTCCGGTACGTAGGCCGGATCATCGCCGAGCGCACGATAGATGCGGCCGAGCAGGTAGAGCAGCTGCTTCAGTCCGCCCCCATCGAGCGCGACGTGCGTGGTCTTGAGCACGAGGGTGTCGCCGTCGGCGCCGCGAAGGATCACGGCTCGGACCTGCGGTCCTTCGCGCGGATCGAGTCCCGCCGCGACATAGCACGCCGCGTCCGACGCGGGGTCCGCACTCGACATGACCTCGAGCGTGATCCGGTTGTCGAGGTCGACCATCCGCTCCCAGCGCGGCATGCCGTCCACCACGAATCGGCACCCCAAGACCGGCTCGGCGTCCACGAGCAGACGAATGGCGCGCACGACGCGCGCTTCGTCGAATCCCGCACCCGAACGCACTGCCGCGCCCATCTGGGCACCGACCATCTTGGATTCGACCAGCAACTCGACGATCCAGTCCATGAACTCGGCCCGGAACGTACCTGACATGCCGATCGGCATCGCTGGCCCTCTCCACTTCGCGGCGCGCGCACGTGCTCACGGGTTCATTCCACCGAACGGGGCCGGACGTCGCGCCGTCGGACGAATCGGCACACCGCACTAGAACCGGCGCACCCGCATCCCCAGCTCGACCGCCAGATCGTCCAGCGTCGGCATGCCGACCTCTCGCCTGCAGCGCAGCGCGACGGAGGCACACGCGGCGGCGTCGGAGCCCGCCTCGTGATGAGAGAGCGCGATACCGCAGTGGCGGCACACCGACGAAAGCCGGTGGTTCGCCAATTCGGGCCAGACCGCGCGCGACATGGTGACGGTGCAGTGATAGCCCGCGAAACGAGGTGGGGCGATCTCGTAGCGATCGAGCGAGGCGCGCAGGACGGATATGTCGAATGCCGCGTTGTGCGCCAGCAGCGTCGCGCCCCGGAGGTAGGGCTCGATGATCGGCCACAACTCGTCGAACTCCGGCTCCTGGGCGACGAGGTCGGCGTGGATGCCGTGGATGCGCGTGTTGATCGGCTCGAAGTAGTTGCCGGGCGGCTGGATCAGCCACTCCCGCGTCTCGACGATGTGATCGCCCTCGATGACGGCCAGGCCGAGCGCGCAGGCACTCGCCCGCTCGCGCGAGGCGGTCTCGAAGTCGATGGCGACCCAGGGGCGCGTCATGGTCCGGCGGCAGCCGTCGCCTACCTCGACTGCTCGGCCTGCAGCGCATCCCGCAGTGACTCGACCTCGACGTAAACGCGCTTGACTTCGGGGTAGGCGCTCTTCAGCCCCGCCTCGATGCGCGTGATCGCATCGTGGATGTCCGCGGTGCTCAGGTCTCCCCGAAAAGCGACGTCCAGGTTCACGAGCAGGTCGTTCGGCCCGAAGTAGAGCGTGCGGATGTCGCCGACCCCTTCGACCTGCGGATCGACAGCGACCATCGCGCGCATCGCTGCGAGCACGACCGGCTCGACACCTTCGCCCACGAGCAGGCCCTTCGACTCCCGTGCCAGCAGGAAGGCGACGCCCATCAGGATGACGCCGATCAGAATGGATGCTGCGCCGTCGAAGTACGGGTTCTTGAACAAGTGTCCGAGGAACACACCAAGGAACGCGACGATGAGCCCGAGCATGGCCGCCGAGTCCTCGAAGACGATGGTGAACAGGCTCGGATCCTTGCTGGTGCGGATGAACTCGAAGGCGTTGCGGCCAGCGCGAGCCTTGTTGAACTCCCGCATCGCCACGAAGAACGACCAGCCCTCGACCACGAACGCGATGCCGAGCACGATGTAGTTCGGCCAGGGGTTCTCCCCCAGCGCCGGATGCTGAAGATACGAGATGCCCTCGTACATCGACATACCGCCGCCGATACCGAAGATCGAGATCGCGACGATGAGCGTCCAGAAGTAGAGCGACTTGCCGTGGCCGAACGGGTGCTGCGCGTCGGCCGGCGCCTGGCTGCGCTTCATGCCGAGCAGGACCAGCCCACCGTTGCCTGTGTCGACGAGCGAGTGGATGCCTTCGGCGATCATCGCCGAACTGCCGGTGAGCCCCGCCGCGACGAACTTGATGATCGCGACCAGGAGGTTGCCCACGACCGCCGCGATCACGGCCACCTTCGATTCGCCTGTACCCGCCATGCTCGTCGCCCCGCTCGTGTCGGACGTCCCGTGCGCACGACGGGCCCACGAGCAGGGTA
>JAUSBS010000005.1 GCA_030651905.1 Coriobacteriia bacterium | reverse complement strand
GTCTCGCGCCTCCTGAAGGGTGCGAACCACTCGTCCGAGTGGCGGAATGGCAGACGCGCTAGGTTGAGGGCCTAGTGCCCGCAAGGGCGTGCGAGTTCAACTCTCGCCTCGGACACCACATTTGACCTGCGGCTCTTCCCGGTAACGGGGAGGGCCGCGGTGCTTTGCGGCCCTTCGAGTCCGCCGCTACCGACCGATGATGCGGTAGCGGACCGGGTGCACGCCGTTGAATCCGAGGACACGGACCACGCCGGGGCCCAGGTCGAAGATGCGGCCCTTCGTGAACGGACCGCGATCCTCGACGCTGGCCACCGCGCGCTTCCCGTTGTACTCGATCTCGAGGAGCGTGTGGAACGGCAGCGTCTTGTGGGCGACCATCATCGAATACGGCGTGATCCGCGCGCCACTCGCGCCGCGCCCGGTGAAGTTCTTCGAGTAGTGCGATGCGACGCCGGTGAGCCAGGATCCTGTCCCGGAAAGCGTCTGCGACGGCCCCTTCTTCTTCGCCGCCGCGGCCCGCTTTGCGGCAGCGACCCGAGCCTCGTACGCCCTGAGGGCGGCCGCGCTCGTCGCGAACGTCTTGCGTGCTGCGGCGACCTCGCGTGCGGTAGCGTCGACGGCCCGGGCCTCCTCGGCCTGCAGCTGCAGTAGCGACTTCGCCGAGCGCTCGGCCCTCGCGCGCGCGGCCTCGAGCGAGCGTAGGGCCTCGGCGTCTTGCTCGCTCATGCGAGCGAGGACATCCCAGAGTGCCGTGAAGTCCTCGATCGTCTCGGCGCCGAAGAGTATCGAGATGTATCCGGTATCGCCGGAGCGATACATCTCGACCACGCGCGATTCGAGTGTGGCGCGAATGCGCTCCTGGTCCGCCATCACGCGATCCAGTTCGGCCGAGGCCCGCTGGATACGAGCCACGACGTTGGCGGAACGCTTCCGCGCGGCATCGAACTTCGCGATCGCGCGGTCCACGCGCGCACGGTCCGCTGAGGTCTGGGCGGTGGAGGGCGCTGCGACAGCAGGCACCGCAGCGAGCCCCGCGAGACATACCGCGAGTGCGATGACCAGCGCCAAGGAGCCTGTTCGCTGACGGGACATGGCGACAAGTGTACCAGCGGGGCATGGTGGGAGGTCACCAGCGCCGCAAGCGACGATCCTGTCGAGGTCCGATCGCGGGAGCGGTCGCGCTGTTTGGCTATGCTAATCGACCGTTCGTAAGAAATGTCTCGCTTCAGCAAGACGCCGCGATCCAACTTGCACATACTCCGAATTGGAACCTCCTCGACGGTGGAGTCCCCTCCGTCTGACGGTTTCCTGCACATGGGAGCGGTTCCGCGGCAGGGGCCTGCGGCTGCGATAGCGGTGGGCGAGAAGCGACGAAGGGGGATCCACAATGACGGACCGCAACATCCTGTGCCTCCGCGAGCGATCGATGACGCTATCGCGATGGCGACTCCTCCTGCTGGCAGCCGTGGTGTCGGCGTTGGTCGCCGGTACCGCCGCGACCGCCTACGCGGCGACGAGCCACGAGTTGTACTACGAGTCGTTCGAGACGACGAACGCGAGCTGGACACCGACGTCTATCCAGTTCGGCATCTTCGAGTGGGGCACTCCGACGTGGTCGGACGGGCCGATGGCGGCCAAGAGTGGCGTGAAGTGCTGGGGCACCGACCTGGCCACCGGCCCCGCGGACGACGCCTGCGAGGAGGTAGTGTCCTCGGCCATCGTCCTTCCTGCGGTCGACCCCGGGCAGTCGCTGAAACTCAGCTACTGGGCGTACAGCGGATTCCAGTCCTGGTGGCGCTATCACAGTCTCGGTCTGTTCTACACATCGTCAGACGGTGAGACGTGGACCCGGCGTTCAGAGTTCCTGAGCAACATGGGCGCCTCCGCGTGGCAGGAGTACCAGTTCGACGTGACCGAGTACGCGGGCGGACCGCTGTACCTCAAGTTCCATATCGATGCCGTGAGCACGTACTACGGCGACGCCAACCGGGATTCCGGACTGTTCGTCGATGACGTCAAGGTGACACGCTACGACACGGACCGTCCGATCACGCTCTCGCTCACAGCTTCCGAGGACGCTCCGAGCCACAGCTCATGTCCTTGGCTCTACACCTGGGACGGCTCGGGCTACAGCCGCGACAACGACATCTACCCGGTGATGAGATACACCGGCAGCGAAGGCCGTGACTACTACGTGCTGTCGCAGCCACTGGTCGAGCGCGGCGGAATGTATCCGATCCAGGTCCGTGAGGACGCGTCCGAGGTCTCGTACACCGACTACGCCGGTCTCAGCGCCGTGGATCACGCCGCCGGCGTATCCGTCGGCACGGACGCGTCGGGCCACGTGGCTGCATACGCTGACGCCGGCCTGGTCGCGCTGGTCTCGGCGATCAAGGACGGCGCCTCGGACACCGCGGGTGTTCTGGCGACGCGCGACAGCGCAGGGACTGAGATGTACTCGGGCGACACCGTCGAGTTGGACTTCGGCGATGCCGACGTGAGCTCGGGCGCGCGCCTCGTTCTGCGGTCGCACGGATTCATCGAGGGCGACGGCATCGAGCGTCCGTTCGTCGGTCGGCCCGCGCTCGTTGTGGAGGTGCCTGCCGGCGGCGGTGGCTGGACCGAGGTCGGTCGTATGCTCCCGAGGATGGACTGGTCCGAGGGCGTGTTCGACCTCACTGGCAAGGTCGCAGGTTCCGGTCCCGTTCGCGTGAGGGTCCGATCCATCTCACACGGTCGCATATACCACCTCCTCGACTTCGCGGCCCTCTCCACTGGCACGGAGCCGGCGTTCACCGTGACGCCTCTCCGGATGAGCGATGCGACGCAGGCCGGCACCGACGTGGTGGGCTTGCTCAACGCCGCGGACGACCGCTACGTGACACTGACGCCGGGGAATTCGTTCACGGCGGAGTTCGAGAAGGCGCCGCTTGCGGGCGCGGAGCGCGACTTCCTGTTCACGAGCGAGGGGTACTACGTGCCGAAGGCGGGCACGTACTTCATCTACACGTGGGACGGCGAGGCATGGAAGATGCGCTCGGCGCTCTCGTTCGACACGGAACT
>JAUSBS010000114.1 GCA_030651905.1 Coriobacteriia bacterium | reverse complement strand
TGGAACTCACCCCGTCCTAGAGGTGCAGGGATTCCCGTCGCGCGCGCGAACCTGTTCGCGTATCATGCGCGTATGCTTCGGCCCCCTACGGGCTCGGAGCGCGCGCGGAGAACGCTTCGGGAAGCAGCGGTCTCGCTGGCGCGATGCTCATCGTTAAGGACAAGGGAGGGTGCATGACAGCAGCAGTAGCGTGGTTGGCCCCGCTCGCGGCCCTGGTCGGGCTCGGAGTGGCGGCCTTCCTCGGCACCTGGGTGCTCAAGCAGGACCCGGGCAACGAGAAGATGCAGGAGATCTCGCAGGCCATCCAGGAAGGCGCGATGGCCTTCCTCAAGCGCGAGTGGCGGGTGCTCATCATCTTCGCCGCCTTCGTGTTCGCCGCGCTGTCCTTCAGCGGCGGCAGCCTCATCAAGGGCGTGCTCACGGGCGCGTCCTTCATCACGGGTGGCTTCCTCTCCGCACTGGCCGGCTACATCGGCATGTACGTGGCGACGCGCGCCAACAGCCGCACGGCGCAGGCCGCCACCGAGGGTATCCACAAGGCCCTCAACGTCGCGTTCCGCTCCGGGCTGACCATGGGTCTGACCGTCGCGAGCTTCGGCGTGCTCGGCATGGGTCTGTGGACGATCTTCCTGGTCATCAACGGTTCCACGCCGCAGCCTGAGATCGTCAACGGCTTCGCGATGGGCGCCTCCTCGATCGCGCTGTTCGCGCGTGTCGGCGGCGGCATCTTCACGAAGGCCGCCGACGTCGGCGCCGACCTCGTCGGAAAGGTCGAGGCCGGTATCCCCGAGGACGACCCCCGCAACCCCGCCGTCATCGCCGACAACGTGGGCGACAACGTCGGCGACGTCGCCGGCATGGGCGCGGACCTCTACGAGTCCTACGTCGGCTCGATCCTCGCGCCGATCGTGCTCGCGCTGACACTGTGGAAGGGCGGCACCGTCGACGTGCAGTTCGGCGTCATCGTGCCGCTGCTGATCGCCGGCGCCGGCATCATCGCGTCGATCATCGGCCTCTTCGCCGTGCGTGCGAAGGAAGGCAGCAACCTGCACCTTGCGCTCAACACCGGCACGTACGTGGCAGCGGCCGTCGAGGTCGTCGCCATGTTCGGCCTGTTCTCATGGTGGGCCGCCGAGACGGAGCCCGCCCGTCTGTGGTACTTCGGTTCCGTCGTGGCCGGCCTCGTGGCCGGTATCGCGATCGGCCAGATCACCGAGTACTACTGCTCGGACCACTACAAGCCCGTGAAGAGCATCGCGGACGCCTCGCAGACGGGTGCGGCGACCAACATCATCGCCGGCCTCGGCGTCGGCATGATCTCGACCGTCGGTCCGATCCTCGTGGTGTGCGCCGGCATCTGGGGCTCCTACTACATGGGTAACCTCGCGGTGCCCGGCCAGTCCACGTCGGGCATCTACGGCATCGCACTCGCCGCACTCGGCATGCTCTCCATCACCGCGATCACCGTCGGCGTCGACGCGTACGGCCCCGTGGCCGACAACGCGGGCGGCATCGCCGAGATGGCCGAGATGGGCCCGGAGATCCGCAAGATCACCGACTCGCTCGACTCGGTGGGCAACACCACCGCAGCCATCGCCAAGGGCTTCGCCATCGGCTCGGCCGGTCTGACGGCGCTCGCGCTGTTCACGGCGTTCCGTGAGTCGGTCGCCGTGGGCGGCATCAAGCTGTCGCTCTCGCTCGAGAACCCCAACATCATCGTCGGTCTGTTCCTGGGCGCGATGCTGCCGTACCTGTTCGCCGCGCTGACGATGGGCGCTGTCGGTCGCGCCGCGTTCGCGATGATCGGCGAGGTGCGCCGCCAGTTCAAGGACATCCCCGGCCTGCTCGCGGGTGAGAAGGGCGTCAAGGCCGACTACGCGAAGTGCGTCGACATCGCGACGGCCGGTGCGCTGCGTGAGATGGTGCTTCCGGGCATCCTCGCCGTGGCCATCCCCATCATCCTGGGCATCATCGATCTTGAGATCCTGGCCGGCTTCCTCGCCGGTGCCGTCGTCTCCGGCTTCCTGCTGGCCATCATGATGGCCAACGCGGGCGGTGCTTGGGACAACGCGAAGAAGTACATCGAGGGCGGGGTGCTCGGCGGCAAGGGTTCCGACGCGCACAAGGCCGCCGTCGTCGGCGACACCGTCGGCGATCCGTTCAAGGACACCTCGGGCCCGGCCATGAACATCCTCATCAAGCTCATGACCGTCGTCTCGCTCGTGTTCGTGCCGCTGTTCCTGCGCGTCCACGGCGGGTAAAGACAAGCGACACCCGCTCGTCAGAACTGCACTGCCGGGTGCTCCCGGGTCCCTATCGCGGACTCGGGAGCACCTGCTTTCCTAGAAACAGGTCTGGCAGGGGTGCTTGCGGGCGCGTCGAACCACACAGGTAGGGGACGCCGTCGCGCGTCCCCGCAATGGCGAAGGAGGTGGACGGGGAAGCATGGGTCGCATCAGCGAAGAGGACATCATCCGGGTGCGCGAGGCCACCGACCTCGTCCAGCTTGTCTCGGAGACGACGCCGCTGCGCCAGAAGGGCCGGCTGTTCTGGGGGCTGTGCCCGTTCCACGGCGAGAAGACGCCATCGCTCAAGATCGATCCGTCCACGCAGCTGTGGCACTGCTTCGGCTGCAGTCTGGGCGGGGGAGCGTTCGACTGGACGATGCGCACCGAGAATCTCGAGTTCCCCGACGCCGTGCGCCGGCTTGCCGACCGCGCGCGCATCGAGATCGTCGAGGACGCCGCGGGCGGGATGCCCCGTGGCCAGCGCGAGCGGCTCACCGCGGCGCATGAAGCCGCCGCGGAGTACTTCCACGAGACGCTGACCACGTCGAAGGACGCCGGCGCGGCCGTGGCGCGCGAGTACCTGAAAGGCCGCGACTTCGGCAGCGAGGTGGCGAAGCGCTGGAAGCTGGGCTACGCCACCGGGGGCCGCAGCGGGCTGGCGGCGCACCTGACGAAGGCAGGCTTCGGGCGTGACGAGCTCATCGCGGCCAACCTCGCGCTCGGGGACCCGGGCGGCGCGCTCAAGGACCGCTTCTTCGGCCGCGTGATGTTTCCCATCGCGGACGTGACGGGACGCTTCATAGCGTTCGGCGGGCGTGTGATCGGGGACGGTCAGCCGAAGTATCTGAACTCGTCGGACACGCCGATCTTCCACAAGTCGGCGAACATGTACGGCATCGACCGGGCGAAGAACGCGATCGTGCGTACGGGCACGGCCGTGGTCGTCGAGGGCTACACCGACGTTATCGCGCTGCACGAGGCGGGCATCGACAACGCCGTGGCCACGCTCGGCACGGCTTTGACGGCGAAGCACCTCAAGCTGCTGGGCCGGTTCGCCAAGCGCATCGTGTACCTGTTCGACGGCGATGCGGCGGGGTTGCGCGCTGCAGACCGTGCCGCGGAGTTCCTCGACCGCTCGGCCACGCCGGAGGCGGGAAGCGCGCGCATGGACCTGGCGGTGGCGATCATCCCCGGCGGCGCGGACCCGGCCGACATCGTGGCTACCGGCGGCGCCGAGCCTATGCGCGAGCTCATCGCCGGCGCCGTGCCGCTGCTAAGGTTCGTGATCGATCGCCGGCTCGAGGCGCACGACCTGTCCACACCCGAGGGTCGCGCGCAGGCGCTCGCGGCCGCTGCGCGCGCGCTCGCGGCCGTGAAGGGCTCGATCCTTGTGGAGGAGTACGCGCGCTATGTGGCGGATCGACTCTCCGCGGCCGGGCACGGTGGCGCGGTGAGTGCCGAGGCGGTGGCCAAGGCGGTCCGTCTGGCGCAGCCCGAGACCGCGGGCGGGCCGCTGCGCGACGAGGAGCCGGACGCCGCGGAGTCGGCCGCGGCCGCGGCCGCGCATGGCGCATCGGCTCCCAAGCGCCGACCGGCGCTCGACGCGCAGTCGAAAGCGGAGGACGCGCTGCTTCGCAGCCTCGTCGTCGCACCCGAACTGCGCGAAGAGGTACGGGACTTGCTGTCTATCGAGGACGCGCTCACGGACCCCGTGAACGCACGTCTTGCGGCCGCCATCGTCGCAGCAGGGGACGCGACGGGTAAAGGGCTCTACGAAGCCGTGGCCAGAAGCGAGCCGGAACTCGTCGAGGAGCTCACAGCGTGGCTCGTGGATGCGCCGTCGCGCGAGAGTGTGCTCGGGACGTTCGCGGAAACAGTGAGCCGAATCAAGGGATTCGCACTGCGGCGTCAAATACTTCGCGTACAGGCATGTATGCAGGGCACGGACCCTGTGAAGGACCCTCAGGCGTATGACGACATGTTCCGGCAGGTGGCGTCGCTGCAGTCGCAGTTGGAGACGCTGCGCGCCGGGAACCAGTAGTGACCACAGAAGTCGAATCAAGGAGTGACGTGACCGACAAGAAGAAGACCGTCGCGGCCGAGGCCGCCGCCGTGCCCGCGAAGCCCGTCGCCGCCGCGAAGAAGGCGCCGGCCGCGAAAGCCGCTGTGCCCGCGAAGGCCGCCGCGCCCGCGAAGCCCGCTCCCGCGAAGGCCGCTGCGAAGCCGGCCGCCGCCGCCAAGCTCGCGCCCGAGCTCGCGCTGCCCGAGGTCAAGACGCTGCTCAAGATCGGCAAGGCGAAGGGCAGCCTGACCGAGGACGAGATCTCCGGCGCGCTCGGTGACATCGACCTCACGCCCGAGCAGGTCTCCAACATCTTCGGCCACTTCGCCCGCAACAAGGTCGAGGTGCTCGAGGAGGGCGGCATCGTCACCCCCGACGACGCCGACATGATCATCGAAGCCGATGAGATCTCCGTCTCCATCGTCGGCGGCCTCCCGCACACCCCCGACATCATCGAGGCCGACCCCATCGAGGTCTCTCCCGAGGACGCCGAGGTCATCGACATCCCCGTGCCCAGGCCGCCGAAGGGCAAGAAGAAGCCGAAGCGCCGCACGGACCACCACATCCAGCCGCTGACGTCCGACCCGGTCCGCATGTACCTCAAGGAGATCGGCAAGGTCCCGCTGCTCAATGCGGCGCAGGAAGTCGATCTGGCGAAGAAGATCGAGGCGGGCCTCGAGGCGACCGCGCATCTCGAGGAGGCGCTCGCCAAGGGCGTCAAGCTCGAGCCGCAGGAGCGCCGCCGCCACGAGCGCGTCGAGGGCATCGGCCTCAACGCCAAGCGCAGCCTCGTCGAGGCGAACCTGCGCCTCGTGGTCTCCATCGCGAAGCGCTACGTGGGACGCGGGATGCTCTTCCTCGACCTCATCCAGGAGGGCAACCTCGGGCTGATCCGCGCTGTCGAGAAGTTCGACTACATGAAGGGCTTCAAGTTCTCCACGTATGCGACGTGGTGGATCCGGCAGGCCATCACGCGTGCCATCGCGGACCAGGCCCGCACGATCCGCATCCCGGTGCACATGGTCGAGACGATCAACAAGTTGATCCGCGTGCAGCGCCAGCTGCTCCAGGAGCTCGGCCGCGAGCCGGCTCCGGAGGAGATCGGCGCGCAGATGGAGATGACGGCGGAGCGCGTGCGCGAGATCCTCAAGATCTCACAGGAGCCGGTCTCGCTCGAGACGCCGATCGGCGAGGAAGAGGACTCGCAGCTGGGTGACTTCATCGAGGACTCCGAGGCCATCGTCCCGCCGGACGCCGCGAGCTTCTCCATGCTGCAGACGCAGCTCGGCCGCGTGCTCGACTCGCTGTCCGAGCGCGAGCGCAAGGTGATCGAGCTGCGATTCGGGCTCATCGACGGGCACCCGCGCACGCTCGAGGAGGTCGGGCGCGAGTTCGGCGTCACGCGCGAGCGCATCCGGCAGATCGAGTCCAAGACGCTGTGCAAGCTGCGGCATCCCTCGCGGTCCAGCAAGCTCAAGGACTACCTGGAGTAGCTGTTCAGCCCCGCACGTAGCGCTCGACGGGTGCCGCCACGCGCCTGATCACCTCGGACAGCGCCACGCTGGCTGCTGCGAAGAGCGCCACGTACACGGCGGGGTGGAAGACGGGCAGCATCCAGTAGTCGAGCACGGCGCGGTGCACGAGGAAGAGCGGGAACGAGACGGCGGCCGCCCACTCGAGCGCGCGCCCGAGCGCGGGCGTAGGGGTGAGCCAGCCGGAGACCATGGCGGCGCGCCGCGGTGAGGCGACGAGCCACATCCCGAAGGTGAATTCGAAGAGGCGCCCGAACGGCACCCAGTCGTTGTAGCGTTCGGCGGGCCATGTGGCGCCCACGAGCAGACGCGATGCCACCGAGAGTGCGAGCACCACGAGCAGGGTGACGAGCGGACGACGCCGCATGCAGCGCGCCAGTAGCGGATAGGCGGCGTAGAGCACGACGATCAGCCCGATGAACCAGCCGGTGCTCAAGATGTAGCCCGACAGGGACCGGCCGGTGAAGACCCACATGCCCGAGAGGTCCAGGGCGAGCTTGAGGGGCACGCGGTCCGCCAGGACGGGCGAGCCGGCCAGGAGGACCGTTGCCCCGATGGCGAGCCAGTACGTCGGATAGATGTGCGCGAGTCGGCGCCGCATGAAGGACAGCCACGTGAAGTCGCGCTGCGAGTAGGTGAGATGTGTCACGGCCCCGGAGAGCACGAGCAGGATCGTGACGCCGACGCCCCCGAGTGTGACCTCGTAGAATCCCGGGATGCCGAACGCGTTGCCCAGCGGGCTACCGGCGCGCTGGAGGAGATGCACCCCGACGACGAGGGCGACGCCGAGAACGCGTAGCGCGTCGAAGATGGCGACGCGCTGCCGCGGACGGGCGACGGTGGTGGCGGTGGGGGCGGCTCTGTCGGTCACGCGGGGCTCCTTGTCGGCCTGCTCGGTGCCGCGGTGTTCTCGGTGGCGCGGTGTTCTCGGTGGCGCGGGCTCGTTGCAGGCCTGGCTGCAGCGTTGCGGAGATTGTCGCACGCCGAACGGTCGAGCACGGAGTCTGATGGGGATCGGCGGCGATGAGCGGTGGTTCACAGCGCCGGATGGCTTCGGAAATCCAGAAGCGTCGAGACGAATATCGACCTTGCGTTGCACCGAATTGCCATTAATGGCAAGAATCCGCAACGCAAGTCGAGATATGCGAAATACGTCTCGAAATTCTGCGGTCCGGGACGGCGCTTGGTGTCACCGATCCTGTGGTCCGTCGCGTTCCCGTCGCGTTCCCGTCGCGTTCCCGCCGCGACCCGCCGTGGTCCGTCGCATTCCCGTCGCGACCCGCCGCGACCGGCACGAAGAAGGACCCCGCCGAAGCGGGGCCCTTCTTGTATGGCGTGTGGCTCCTCGGGTAGGACTCGAACCTACAACATTCCGGTTAACAGCCGGACGCTCTGCCAATTGAGCTACCGAGGAATCTGGCGTGCTCTCCCAAGCGCTTAAGCCGCCGAGAGGCACGGGAACGGATTATAGGGAAGGCCACCTCGCCACGCAAACCTGTCGGCCTGCACCCTGCGGGTCGGGCGGCGCGCGCCAACGTGGAATGGCGGCTCGTCAGTTCGCGGGCGGCGCGGAGGCGGCAGGCGCGGAGGCGGCGGCCTCCGTGGCAGCCATCGCCAGCTCGAGGCGCGCCAGCACAACGCTCGGCGGCGACGGCTTGAACATGAGGTCCTGGACGTCCAGTTCCGACGCCGTACGGACCGCCTCGTCCGTGTCGTACGCGGTGTAGAGGCAGATCGGGAAGCGCAGCCCCCGGGCGCGCACCATGCGTACCAGGTCGAAGCCGTCGATGTCGGGCATCCGCACGTCGAGCAGGCACACATCCGGCACCCAGCCGTCGGCCAGCAACTCCAGCGCGTGCATGCCGTCGTGGGCCACCGTCACGGCGTGCCCGTGCATCGTCAGGTACATCTCGTAGAGTTCGACGAGATCGGCGTCGTCATCGACCAAGAGGATGCCGCCTTGCACGGTGACGTCCTCCTCTCCCGCCCGGACGTCGTATACCTGAAGATACCCGACCCGGCAGATGCTCCACCCGACCATTCGCCGGACGGCACCGCACATCCGCGCGCGCACGGTTCGTGTACCATGGTCAGGCCAGCGAACGGGCCCGTAGCTCAACGGCGGAGCAGGGGACTCATAATCCCTTGGTTGTAGGTTCGAATCCTACCGGGCCCACCACGCGCTGAAGCGCTTCCGGGGCCGAACGCCCCGCCGGGGCCGGACACCCCGCGAATCCGAGGCATACCTGCACACATGAGCGAATCCAGGATGGCCCGCCGCGGCCGTAACAGCGGACTCAAGATCGGGCGGCCTTCGGGCGCCGGTCACTCGCCGCACCACCACCGGCCGTGGCTGATCCCGCTCGTGGCCACCGCGGCGATCCTCATCGTGCTCGGCGGCGCCGGGCTCGCCGTCGTGGCGCTGCAGTCCGACTCGCGCCTCACCGCACGCGCCAACGCGGGAGACGGCTCCAGCCCGCTGCCGGCCTCCTCGATCGCCACCTCCGACGGTGTCGAGACCACGCCCACCGCCGAGACCAGCGCCTCGGTCCTCACGTCCGGCGTCGTGGACGTCGAGGTGCCCGACGTGGTCGGTAAGACGCTGACATCGGCCGAGATGATCCTGCAAGCGGCCGGCTTCGTCACCATCACGCGCGTGGCCAACCAGCCCGTGGCCGGCGTGCCGGGCGACCAGGTCCTCGAGCAAAGGCCCGCGCGCGGCACGCGCATGCACCCCGGGGACACCGTGCTCGTGACCTACAACCCCACGGCAGGCGCCGTCACCGACGAGGCGCTCACCACACAGTCGATCGTGGTGATCGACGCGGGACATCAGGCGAAGGCGGACCTCACGCTGGAGCCGATCGGCCCCGGTTCGTCCACGATGAAGGAGAAGGTCAAGGGCGGCGCCACCGGCGTGGCCACCCACGTTCCCGAGTACAAGCAGGTGCTCGCCATCAGCTTGAAGCTGCGGGACCGGCTCCAGGCGCAAGGCGTGAAGGTGATCATGATCCGCACCACCGACGAGGTGAACATCGCGAACTCCCAGCGCGCGATCATCGGCAACAAGGCCGGCGCCGCGCTCACCATCCGCATCCACTGCGACTCGAACGCCAACGCGTCGGTTCGCGGAGTCTCCACGCTCTACCCGTCGGGCAACAGCTGGGTCAAGCCCATCGAGGCGTCGTCGAAGCGCGCAGCGCAGCTCGTGCAGGCGGCCACGGCGCGCGCCACCGGCGCGCAGGACCGGGGGCTCTACCCTCGCAGCGACATGACCGGGTTCAACTGGTCGAAGGTGCCCACGATCATCGTGGAGTGCGGCTTCATGTCGAACGCGGAAGAGGACCGGCTGCTGGCCACATCGGCATATCAGGACAAGCTGGCTGCAGGACTTGCCACCGGCGTGCTGGAATATATCGGTAGGTAGGATCGACGCCGCGCCGGGGGGCGTGGTGGGGGACGCGCCGGGAGCGCGGCGGGACGCACCGCCGCCGTGATGGCGGGCGGGCAACGCAAGCGGGGGAGCCGAGAACGTATGCGCGGTTTCGCGCGGAGTCTGAAGCAAGGAGCGATCGCCGGTGTGGTCATCGGCGTCGTGGCGGCGCTTGCCCTGGGTGCGTACCTGATGGTGGCCGGCGCCGCGACGGTGAGCGATCCGACCAAGATCGTCGTCGTCTTCGCGATGGCGCGTGAGGACGGCGCGCCCGTGGCCCACACGATCGCGGTGGTGCGGCCGGGCGCGGCGGGCGGAGGCCGG
Source organism: Coriobacteriia bacterium (assembly GCA_030651905.1). Lineage (GTDB taxonomy): Bacteria > Actinomycetota > Coriobacteriia > Anaerosomatales > PALSA-660 > JANYAK01. Next base: position 4,999 of record JAUSBS010000114.1, on the reverse strand, counting down.
GAGTACTACATGGCGGACGCCAGCGCGACAGTCAGCGTGCCGGGCGTGTCGGACTCGCAGCTGGCCGAGGCGTACGCGTATGGCGGCGCCGAGGGGGTGGCCGCCGCACACGACGGTGGATCCCTGCGGCGCGGCACCGCGTGGATCGACGTGCCGCCGGCGGTGTGGGAGCGCCTCGTGCGCGCCGGCGTCGACGTCACACTCACCGAGGGCTTCGACGTCTACGACGGCGAGCGCTTCATGGAGTTCCCGCCGGGGGCCCAGCGGGTGCCGGCCGGGAACCTGCGCGGACTGGCGAACGGACTGGCGTATCTGCCGTTCGAGGAGCGCCGGACGGTCCGCGAGGCGTTGGCCGACGCGTCGATGGCCGCTTTGACGACGGGGGCGAAGGTGCCGGCAGGCGTGGCCACGAACCTGTCGCCGACCGCCTGGCAGGCCTTCGTATCCGGGTGGAAGAATCATCCGAAAGAATGAGACGCATCTCATGACAGCATCTGGTAGTGTGCGAGGCAGCGCGCCATCGGCACCGGCGGTGCGCCAGGGGGATCCAGGCACGGGGGATGATTCAGAAGTGAGCAACCGTCTCGTTCTGGCGACGCTTGTCGTCGCATCGCTGCTTCTCGGCACGCCTGCTGTCGCGTCTGCTGCCTGGAAGCCGAGCTACCGGGAGCTCTATCGCGAGATGGTCGCATCCCAGAAGACGATCACGGCGCTGGTGGACAACCAGATAGCCTCGATGTACATCGGGCACCCGCGCAAGACCCGCACGAGCGCCACCGCGCCCGTTCTGGTGCGATTCAGGGACGGCACGCGCCTCAACGGGACGCTTCTGCTGCGCAAGTACGGCAGCCGGTGGTACGTCTACTCGATCACGGCGGGAGCGGTAGCCCGCAACGTGGCAAGCGTGGCGTCGCCGCCCGGTGTCCCGGTCTCCGTCGTCGGTACGTGCGTGTCGCAGCAGGCGGCCAACCAGTCATTCGCGCTCGGCGTGCTCTACGGTCGCTTCCACCAGATCGACATCACCTCGGTGTCGAAGAACTGGGGCACCGCCTCTATCCGCATGCGGCTCTCCGGCGGATCGAGCCGCAAGCGCAACGCGACGATGACGTGCCTGAGCCGCGTCGGGACCAACGGCAAGACCTACTGGTTCCTCGCCAAGCTCAAGTAGGAGCGCGTTTCCCCGTTGGGGTATGCTCACACTCGTTTGCGACCGGGTGACCGGTTGCGCGAGCAAGTGAGTGTGACGCGACAACGGGAGCGGAAGCGGGCGCGGTGAACGGACGGCCTTCAGGTGTGTTCGGCTGGATCGTGCTGTCGGTCGCCGTCGTGGCGCTGGCCATGGGCGCCGGGTACCTCTACGTGATGCGCTCGGGCGCTCTCACACGCGTGGACAGTCTCGAGCGCGCGGTCGTCGTGTTCGCATCGCACGCCGAGGACGGCGCCGAGGTGGCCCAGGTCGTGGCGCTTGTGAGCGACGACGGCCGGACGGTGCGGCTTGTGGATCCGCGGCAGTCCGTGACGATCCCCGGGACGTCGTTCTCCGAGCTGGGCGACGCGTATCCCTTCGGCGGCGGCAAGGCGGTCGCGGCCGCGCTGGCAGGCGAGGCTGCGCCGGGCGGCTACGTGGACGTGCCCGAGGCCGTGTGGGTCGCGATGCTGTCGCGCAGCGCCGGCGGCGCGGGCGGCGCGGGCGGCGCTGGCGCGGGCGCGGGTGTGCGCGTGGTGCTGCCGAAGGCGATGGACGTCTTCGACGGAACGCGGCTTGTCTCGTTCAGCGAAGGGACGCAGAGCGTGGTCGCCGCCGACGTGCCGGCGCTGCTGCGAGGCGCCGCGTACCTGGAGACGGCCGAGCGGATGCGGGTCGTCACGGCGGTGGGCGAGGCGTCGATCGCGGCGCTGGCGGGCTCCGGCGCGGCCGCGGCCACGAGCGCGGGCGGGCGCGTGGGCTCCGGCGGGGTTGCGGCCGCGAGCGTGCGCACCGACCTCACGGCCGAGGCCTACATGCGGCTGATCACGGCGCTGGCGAGCCGCTAGACGTACGCGTTCGGGTGGCCGTACCGCGCGTCCTCGACTGCTTCGTCGTCCTCGTCGTCATCGTCGGTCACGGCGCGGTCCTCGTCTTCCTCGTCGTCCTTGGACGCTGCGCGTCTCGCCTCGTCCCATGCGTCCCGGAGGCGCCGGATCTCAAGGGTGCGCCGGATCTGCGCGGTGGGGAGCGTGTCCGGCTCGCCCGTCTGGCCGCGGCGCTTCGCACAGACCCACTGCGCGGTGCGCACCACCTGGCGAGAGTAGTGCGCGCGGGCCGTCTCCATGAGCTCCCACGGCTCGACCGGCGCCCAGTTGCCCAGCTCGAGCTCCCAGATGAAGCGGTCCAGATCGTCGCTGGGGACGTAGTGGAAGATGTCGAGCAGTGCTTTGTTCGGCGTGGCCATGGAGGCGAAACAGGTCGGCTCGTACTCGAAGGGCTCGTAGTCGAACCAGAGGTGCGGCGCCATGCGACGGAAGCGGATGGGGCCGTAGGGGGTCTGTACGCGCCTGGGGCGGCCGTGGGTGACGCAGGTGAGCTCCCATGGCAGGCGCGGGATCATGCCGTGGTAGGCGAGCGCTGACTCCGTCGAGATGGCGGAGTCCGGATCCAGGATATGGGCGAGCATGGGAGCGTCGAGGCGTTCGCCGCCGGAGAGCGGGTCCAGGATCCACAGGCCGGGGCCGATCCGGTGGACGTAGCCGCGGGCCCGCCAGCGCGAGAGCTGCTCGCGGACGCGCCGGGGGTCCAGTTCGAGCTCCGTGGCGGCTTCGTCCACGGTGAAGACCGGGAACTCGGCGGCGAACTCGGTGAACTGGGCGAGGCGCATGGTGGGTGGCTCCGGCTCGGCGGTGCGGCGGCGCTATGGGGCGGTTCGTCCGCCTCAGGCGCCGGCCTCGTCGGCCCAGACCTCGACCTCGAGCCCGGGAACGCGACCGAACTCCCGCAGGTTCGCCGTGACCATCACGAGGCCGTGAGCGATACACGCGGCCGCCAGCCACAGGTCGTGGGGGCCGATGAGTGCGCCTTGCTGCCGCAACTCCGCCCAGACCCGGGCGTGAGCGCGGGCGGTGGCCAGATCCACCGGCAGCGCGGGGAGGCTTCCCAAGATCCCCTCGACGAACGCGGAGCGCTTCGCGCGGACGTCGGGCTGCGTGGCCCGGTGAACGCCGTGGAGCAGTTCGCTTGCGGTGATGACCGACAGGAACACGTCGTCGTCGGGTCGCTTCGACACGTGCGGAGCGATGTCGAGCCGACCGCGCTCGACCTCGATGAGGATGCTGGCGTCGATCAGGACTCCCACGCGTCACCGACCTCGGTCCGGGCCAGCTCGTCGCGTGCGGACGTGAGGTCGGCCGCGAAGTCGGCAGCGTCGGCCTCGGTGAGGTGGGGCACAGACGTCAGCAGATCCGGAAGGTCGGACAGGTGCCGGCCGGCCGGAAGCGGGCGCAGCTCCGCAAGCGGCTTCTTCCCGCGTACCAGCGTGAACGTCTCTCGGCGGAAAGCCACGCGGTTGATGTAGTCCGCGAAGTTGCGTGAGACCTCCGTGACCGTGACGTCCGACATCGCGTCCCTCCTACATGGGAGTCTGATAATCAGATGCGATGATACACCACTCACGGGCTTCTCCTCCAGGCTCATGGGATCGTCGGTCAGCGTACGCCGCGGGTCTGTCCGAAACCTTACTGAGGGCCTACTGGAGTCGATCCGGGCGAGGCGGGCGCCGTGTAGGGGGAGGCGGCTTGTCGGTGAGCGGTCGTAGGATCTCGAGACGAGATCCGTGGAATCGGACTTGCGTTGCAGGTTCTTGCCATTAATGGCAATTCGGTGCAACGCAAGGGCGGATTTCGCGAGAAGCTCGTCGAATCTGCGGGTAGGGCGCCCGGTCGGCCCTACAGCAGCTGGATACGAAGCTGCTTTCCCAGCGCCGAGGCTGCGCGCTGCAGCGTCGAGAGCGTCACGGAGGGGTTGCCCGGGTCCAGGAGGCGATCCAGCACTGGCCGGCTGGTCTTCATGCGGCGGGCCATCTCCGTCTTGCTCAGCTTGCGCTGCCTCATCTCACGCTCGATCTGAAACGCGATGACGCGCTTGGCGGCTACGGCCTCCGTGATCTCAAGGATGCCCCGTTCACGCAGGTAGTCGTCGAAATCGGTCCCCATATGGGGGTTTCGCGTCTGCTCAGGCATTCCGGTAGTCCTCTCGGCGACGTCGTGCGGTCTGCAGTTCGCGCATCGGGATCCGCTGGCTCTTCTTGGTGAAGGCATGCAGCAGGACCAAGGTCCCGTTATCGACGGTGAACAGGACCCGGGCGATCCCGTGGGTGAGCCTGGTACGGAGTTCCCACAACCCAGGCTCCAGTTTGCGGACCACTGGCATCCCCAGCGGCCAGCCGCGTTGGACCGTCGCGAGGTCCGCGCCCACGGTCAACATGTCTTCCTGGCGCAAGTCCGCCATCCATTCACGAACTGGCTCGCTCTCGCGTGCAGTCCTGTAGAACGCTACCGACAGGCTTGGCCGATCTCCGTGCCGGCTCACAGGAGCGTACCACAAAAGATGCGAATGCCCGAGTATTCGGGCCGATGCGTTCTCGTTGTGCTCATGCCGCTGAGGGTAGTGTCCGGGTCTTAACAGCTTCCAACCGCGCTGGGTGGCGGCGGGTCGCGGGAGCGGGCGCCCAACGGCGTAGAGCGCCCGGTGCACTGCGAGGTGGTAGAATGACGCTACAGTCTGAGCCCGGCTCCTGCCGGGGGTAGGACTGTTCGTTTCTCCGGAGCTACTGCCGACACTTCACGGTCGCCGGAGGTCCTCCGGCCAGCCGGGGCGATGGATCACTTCCCCCTGAAACAGATCACGGGAGGATCCAACGGCACCCAGTGGGTGCCAAAGGTCCTCCCGTCTATTAGCGATGTCATCCTACTGCCTTGACCGAGCGTTCACAAGCCGGCTACGGAGTCCAGCCCTTGTGCATCAAGG
>JAUSBS010000113.1 GCA_030651905.1 Coriobacteriia bacterium | reverse complement strand
TGCTCGAGCAGGTCTACCGCGCGTTCCGCATCATCCGCAACGAGCCGTACCACCTGTAGCGGCGACCGAGGCGGCTCCTATGGCTGCCAGCTGTCGACGAGAACGGCGCCGTCCTTCTCGATGAGACCGTAGGCCGTGGGCACCGTACCGTCCGGCCACGTCTCGGACACGACCACCGAGGCGGTCGTGCCGCTGATCTTGACCGTCGTGATCGAGTACGAGAAGTACTCGCTGTTGTCGAGGCCGTCGAGCCAAGGATCTTCGTTCTCTCTCAGGAACCGCTCGGAGCCGAGCCGTCTCACGATGTTGGCGGCGCCGACCTTGCGCGCGTCGAGGATCTGCGTCATGACGTCCCGTGCGGTCGCGTCGTTGAGGGGCCCGGGAATACCGGTCGAGCTGCCGGTGGTGTCCGACCCCTCGACCTGCGTCGTGTCGACCGGCTGCCAGGTCTGGACGAGCCAGGCCCCGCCCGTCCGCTGAAGCGTGAACTTGACGCCGCCGTTCTCGCCCGAGCCGAACGCCTGATTGTCCTCGCGACCGATGATGTAGGCGGTGTCGCCCTCGATCCAGCCGCGCGTGTACTCGAAGGCGGTCGTCATCCAGCCCTCGAACGCGGCGCCGTCGATCCCGGCCTTCGTGTCCTCGGTGACCAGTGCTTGGACCGCCGCCAGGTCGCCCGAGTTGATGGCGCCGTAGAAGTCGTTCACGATCTTGGTCGCCTCCCGGATGGCGGCCTCGTCCTGTGCGGGGTCCGTGGCGGGGGGCGCCGAGGACTCGGGAGGCGCCGACGGCGTCCCCGACTGCGATGCCCACGGCATCATGCTCCGGATGGCGGGCACGAACAGCGCTGCCGCGACGCCGCCTGCGCAGCACAGCAGGAGCAGCGCGATGATGACTATGGCGATGACGAGCCCCGTCCGCTTCTTGGCGGGCGCGGGCGCCACCGTGGCGGGCCTCACATCGGCTCCGCAGGCCGGACAGAACTGTGCGCCATCAGGCATCTCGGTCCCGCACTGCGGACACCGCATGGTTCCCTCCCCTGTAGGGTGTGGATCCGCGCGGCTCGTCGTCCGCCGGCACGGTTCGTCTCTTCGATGATGATATCCCTGCGAACGACTCGATTGTCACGCTTCTCCGATAGCGCTGCCTGGCCGGTCACGGCCTCACGCGGTGCTATCCTTTCGCCCAGGCACTGGTGCGAACGCTCCCGGGATGGGAGCGACGACGGAAGGACCGCCCTATCATGATCGCTCCGGATGCGACGATCGGTTTCGTGGGAACGGGTGTCATGGGCCGCTCGATGGCCGGTCACCTCATGGACGCAGGCTACCGGCTGCGCGTGAACAACAGGACGCGGCTGAAGGCCGAGCCGCTGCTCGAGCGCGGGGCTGTCTGGTGCGAGACTGTGGCGGACGTGGCCGAAGGCGCGTCGGCGGTCATCACCATGGTCGGCTACCCGGTCGACGTCGAGCAGGTCTATCTGGGATCCGGCGGTCTGGTCGAGTGCGCGGCGCCGGGCACGGTGCTGATCGATATGACGACGTCCTCGCCCGTGCTGGCCACGCGCGTCCACGCAGCGGCTGCGAGCGCGGGCGTGCGCGCTGTGGACGCGCCGGTCTCGGGTGGCGACGTGGGCGCTCGCGATGCTCGCCTCACCATCATGGTCGGCGGAGACGCGGACGCGTTCGCGCACGTCGAGCCGCTTCTGCGCGTCATGGGGCCGAACGTGGTGCTGCAGGGCGGACCCGGTGCGGGTCAGCACACGAAGATGAGCAACCAGCTCGCGATCGCCGGCTGCATGCTCGGCGTGTGCGAGGCGCTCGCGTACGCCGAGGGCGCCGGGCTCGACCCCGCGCTGGTGCTCAGCAGCATCGGCGCCGGTTCGGCCGGCAGCTGGTCGCTGGCGAACTACGCACCGCGGATGCTGTCCGGCGACTTCGCTCCGGGCTTCTACGTGAAGCACTTCATCAAGGACATGCGCATCGCGCTCGACTCGGCACGCGAACTCGGGATCGACCTCCCCGGGCTCGAGGTGTTACTGGCGCTGTATGAGCGTCTTGCGGAGCGCGGCGGCGCCGAGAAGGGCACGCAGGCGCTGTACCTGCTCTACAAGGAGCACGCCGCGGGGCTGTAGCGCCGGGCTCGTTCGTCACTCAGCCGTCACCTGATCAGGGCCATGCCGTCACCTCGTCGCCGCCGGGCCGCCGCACGCGAGGGTCATAGTCGAGTGCGGGAGTAGGATCGTGTCCGGTAGCCGCACGTGGGAGGAGAGTGTGCCGATGAGGCCGCTTCGACTGTTCGCCGTGTTCCTGATCTTCGTCCTGGCCGCCGCGGCGTGGATGGTCCTCGGTGCGAGCAACCTGTACCGGTCGGACGATGCGACCAGCACAATGACCGCGAAGGTGGCCGGGCTCTACGGCCAGCCGCAGACGCAGATGGCGCCGCGGTTCTCCTACAGCGCCACCGAGGGCAAACGTACGGTGACAGGTGCTCTCGGGGTCACCTCGACCGACATCACGACCGACTTCGCGCTCGACCAGCGACAGAAGGGCCTGCTGTGGTTCGCCACGTACAAGGTGGACTTCGCGGCAGCCTACGGGGTCAGCAACCCGACCGCGCGGCCGGTGCAGGCGACGATGCGCTTCGAGTTCCCGTCGAGCGACGGTGTCTACAGCGGCTTTCTCGTGCGCGTCGATGGGCGCGATGTGCCCGTGGTCCACGCGGAGGGCGCGGCCGAAGCCCATTTCCCGATACCGGCGGGCGGCACGGTCAAGGTCGAGACCGGCTACGACACGCAGGGGATGGAGACGTGGACGTACGTTCCGTCCGCCGATGGTGCGAGCATGATGAAGGACTTCACGCTCACGATGAGCACGGACTTCACCGGCGTCGACTTCGCAGACGGGTCTGCATCGCCCACGGAGAAGAAGGCCACGGACAAGGGTTGGGACCTGACGTGGGCGTACGGGAACGTGGTGAGTGGTCGACCGATATCGCTCATCATGCCCAAGCCGATGAACCCGGGTCCGCTCGCGTACCGCATCGCGTTCTTCGCGCCGGTCTCGCTGTTGTTCTTCTTCGCGGGGCTCGTTCTGCTCACCGCCACGAGGGGCGTCAAGCTCCACCCGATGCACTACGGCTTCCTCGCCGCGGCGTTCTTCGCCTTCCACCTGCTCTTCTCGTACCTGGCCGATCAGGTGCCGCTCTACGTGGCGTTCGGGATCGCGTCTGTGACGTCGATCGCACTCGTGGTGGGCTACCTGCGCGCCGCGCTGGGGCGCTCGATGGCGCTGCTTGAGATCGCGATCAGCCAGTTCGTCTTCCTCGTGCTGTTCAGCTACAGCTTCTTCTTCGAAGGCCTCACCGGGCTGGCCGTGACGATCGGCTCCGTGGTGACGCTGGGTTACTACATGGCCAAGACGGCGAAGGTCGACTGGGAGACTGTGTTCCAGCGTGCACCGAAGCCCGCGATCGAGGCGCCTGCGACCTTCACCAAGACCGACTGACGCCGGCGCGTCCCTTCGCGCGGCTACCCGGGGCTGTCCGTCACTCGACGGGCAGCCCCCACAGCCCCCGGCCCGCCTCGCGGGCTTCGGCCTGCAAGGGTGTGAAGATGTCGACGTAGCGGACGTCCGGCGGGATCGTCATGAGCTGGGCGTACCCCTCGATGAGGAGAGCCGCGTTGAACATCTTGTCGCGGACCTCTGATGGGGCGCGCGACGATGGTCGCTGAGTCCAGACGTAGGCGAGGAGTCGCCCGTACTTGTCGCGCTCGCGTACGTCGAGTTCCAGCCACACCGTAGTGCCGACCGGAAGCTTCGCCTTGGTGTAGTCGGACGCCTCGTTCCCGAACGGTTCGTGCCTCGTCGTGGATTCGGGCGTGTTCACGCCGATGAAGCGGATCGTCTCGTCCGCGCCGTCCGGGGTGCGCGCGTGTATCGTGTCGCCGTCCACCACGCGTATCACGGTGACCTCCACGACGGCGAACGGCGTGGACGCGTCCGGCTCGGGGCCGGCCGGTGCGCGCGACGAGGGCGACTCCCGTGTCGCGGCCGGGCCGGGTGACGGCCCCGCGGACGCGCCCAGCAGCGCCCGACCTCCGAAGACCAGCGTCACGGCCACGACGGCGACCGCCAGCGCGGACAGGGCGGCAAGCCGCCCGCGTGCCCGGATCGTATCGCTCCTTCGCCTGTCGCGTTCCATGTGCTGAAGCGTAGCGCACCGCCGTGACATCGGTGCGCCCGGGTCGGGTCGGGCCCGTCATTTGGTATCCTGCATGAACGATTCGACCCTACCCGTCCAGGAGATGCTGACCCCGCATGAGAGACCTGCTCGCCGGCCTCGTCCGTGACGCCCTTGCCGACGCCATCGCGGCAGGCGACATCGCGCTGGCCGAGGTTCCGGAGGTGTTCCTCGAGCGCCCGCGTGACCCGAGCCACGGCGACTGGGCGACCAACATCGCGCTCGTCTCGGCGAAGGCGGCCGGGGCCAACCCCCGTGCGCTGGCCGATGCGATCGCGTCGCGCATCGCGGGACACCCGGATGTGGCGGCCGTCGAGGTAGCGGGCCCCGGCTTCATCAACCTGCGCCTCTCCGACGCCGCTCTCCAGCGCGTCGTGGAGCAAGTGCGGGCTGAGGGAACCGATTTCGGACGTGTCGATCCCGGTCGCGGGCGCCGCGTCCAGGTGGAGTTCGTCTCAGCGAACCCGGTCGGCCCCATGCATGTCGGCCACGGACGCTGGGCGGCCCTCGGTGACTCGATGGCGCGCGTGCTCGCGCACGCGGGCTGGATCGTCCAGCGCGAGTTCTACGTCAACGACGCCGGCGTGCAGATGGACATCTTCGCGAAGTCCGTGGCCGCTCGCTACCTGCAGAAGTGCGGCCGCGACGTGGCGTTCGAGGACACCTGGTACCAGGGCGCATACATCGCCGAGATCGCCGAGGAGATCTTCGCGGCCGAGGGCTCCGTCTGGGCAGACGCCGAGCCGTCCGCCCGCGAGGCGCACTTCCGGGAGAAGGCCTACGCTCAGGTGCTGGAGCACCTCAAGCACGTCCTGCACCGCATGGGCGTCGACTTCGATGTGTGGTTCTCCGAGCGGAGCCTGCACGCGCCCGGTCCGACCGGCCGCAGCGAGGTCGACATCGCGATGGACATGCTTCGCGGGGCCGGCCACCTCTACGAGAAGGACGGCGCGACCTGGTTCGCCTCCACCGCGTTTCCCGAGTACGGAGACGACAAGGATCGCGTGCTGGTCAAGGCGGACGGCGAACTGACCTACTTCGCTGCGGACATCGCCTACCACGCCGACAAGTTCGCGCGTGGCTTCGACCGCGTCATCAACATCTGGGGCGCCGACCATCACGGCTACGTCGCGCGGATGAAGGCCGCCTGCGCGGCGCTCGGGTATCCCGGGCAGCTCGACATCGTGATCGGTCAGATGGTGACACTGCTCCGGGGCGGCGAGGTCGTCCGCATGTCCAAGCGCACTGGCGAGATGGTCACGTTCGAGGAGCTGCTCGACGAGGTCGGCGCCGACGCCGCACGCTACTTCTTCCTGCGGCGCAGCACCGACCAGTCGCTCGACTTCGATATCGGTCTGGCGAAGGAACAGAGCAGCGAGAACCCCGTCTACTACGTGCAGTATGCGCATGCGCGCATCTGCTCGATCCTGCGCAAGGCCGCCGGAGCGCCCGATGCCGACGAGCCCGCCGCGGCGGTCGCCGCGCGCGTGACCGGCGGGGAGGCGGACCTCTCACTGCTGTCTGACCCGGCCGAGCTCACCTTGATCCGCAAGTTCGCCGAGCTTCCTGAGGTGGTCGAGATGGCCGCCGACCAGCTGGCGCCGTACAAGCTCACCCGCTACGCGGAGGACCTGGCCGCGACGTTCCACCAGTTCTACACCGTCTGCCACGTGCTGTCGGACGATCCCGCGCTCACGGCCGCTCGTCTTCGCCTTGTGGACGCGAGTCGCATCACTCTGGCCACAGTCCTGGGACTGCTCGGCGTCGCCGCCCCCGAGAGGATGTAGTCGCAGAAGATGGCCAACCCCGCGCTCGAGGAACCCATCCCGTCCGAACCAGTCGACCCCAACGCCGACCTGTCCTCGGTCCTGCCGCTGACGGCCGAGATCCGCGATGGCCGCCTGTGGGTCGGCGGCGTCGACATGGTGGATCTCGCTCGCGCGGAGGGCACCGCCCTCTACGTCATGGACGAGGCGCACATCCGCAACCAGCTCCGCGAGTTCCGAAAGTGGACCGCGTATCACTGGGAAGGCGTCGAGACCGTCTACGCCGCGAAGGCGTTCATGTGCCAGGCGATGTGTAAGGTCGTGCACGAGGAGGGCTGCATGGTGCTGTGCGCGTCGGGTGGCGAGCTGGCCATCGCGCTGGCCGCCGGCGTGCCCGCCAGCCGCATCCAGGTGCACGGCAACAACAAGACGCTGCTCGAGATCGAGGAAGCGGTCGCAGCCGGCGTGGACCGCGTCATCGTCGACTCGCTGCTCGAGCTCGAACGCATCAGCGCCGTCGCCGTCGAGCGGGGTGTCGAACAGGCCGTCCTCCTGCGCGTGACGCCCGGCGTCAAGCCTGACACACACGGCTACATCCAGACCGGCCAAGAGGACTCCAAGTTCGGATTCGGCCTGAACCACGGGCTGGCGATGGAGGGCGCGCGGCAGGCGTGCGTGCTTCCCGGCATCGACTTCGCCGGCTTCCACATGCACATCGGGAGCCAGATCTTCGCCCTCCAGAGTTACGCGATGGCCATCGAGGTCAGGGGGGCGTTCATGGAGGCTGTGCGTGTCGAGACCGGGCACACCGTGCGCGACCTCGACGTCGGCGGCGGCATCGGCATCAAGT
>JAUSBS010000092.1 GCA_030651905.1 Coriobacteriia bacterium | reverse complement strand
GGCGGGGCAAGAAGTCAGCATGGTTCCTGGTGGCGGCGCTGCCGGTCATGATCTTTACTCTCCTGGTCGTTCCGATCATCTACAACTCCATCCACGGAGCCTACCTGCGGGGGCTCAGTTCGCCGTTCTAGCGGTCAGTCCGTTCAGAGGGACGCGCATGCCATGAGTGATGAGAACCACGCTCCCACTGGGGAACCGCCCGTCGCACCGTACGCAGCCGAGCGCTGGCTCATAGGTGTCGTCGTGCTGGCGGCCGTGGTCTTCGCCGCACAGGCGGGTGCGCTTCTGACGTATGTGCTCTCCATGCGCGACGCTCCCCGGACAGCGGTCGAGCGGCGACTCGCAGCTGATGAGGCGGCGGTCCAGGACCGTCCGCAAGACATCGAGAACTGGGCTCGCGTCGCACTGAGTTACGCCTCAGCCGAGCGATGGTCGGACGCCGCCGATGCCATCTCGCGGGGCAGGGCCATCAAGTCGGCGGCCATCCTCGATCTGACTGAGGCCGACATCCTCAGGATGAAGGGCGACGCGGCAGCGATACAGGCGTACGACCGTGCGATCACTTCGGCGAGCGCCGAGTACGAGCAGCAGAAGAAGGCGCTCCTGAAGGACAAGAACGTCAGGGTCCCGCCCCCGAGCAGACTCCTCGCGGAAGCGCTGGCAGGACGTGCTCTCGCACTGCATGCCGCGGGACGGACCCGGGAAGCGGTCGACCAGGCTATGAAGGCCCTCGAGGCCGACCCGTCAGACGCGGAGCTTCACGCGGCGCTGGGCGACATGCTCGTCTCCGTGGGGCGGAAGGCGGATGCCGAGACGCAGTACCGCGAAGCGCTGCGCTACGTGCCGGACCTCAAGCAGGCCCTCGATGGCCTGCGCACGCTGGGCGCGGGGGTGAAGTAGCGTGGCGGACGAGGTGCAGGTGCAGCAGGCGGCACCCGAGGTGCAGCAGGATCCCTGGCGCAGACTGCGCATGACGTTGCGCATCGTGCTCGTCCTGCTGCTCGTGGGCATGGGTGTTCTGGCATACGCCGCCACTCAGATCCTTCAGCCCAGGGGTGCACCGAAACAGAGCGTCACCGCGGGAATGGAGTGGGTCAGATCCATCTACGGCTTCGGGCCCGCGGCGGACCAGCAACTCCTCGGTCCCACGTCCGTGGCGGTCGCGCCCAACGGTGACATCTACGCCAACGATCCGCAGCGCGCTCGCGTCATGCGTTTCGCGCCGAACGGGACGTTCAAGTCGCTCGTACACACGGGCGGGGGAGGCACCGGCAAGGGCCAGTTCCTCCGCCCCGGAGGTCTCGCCACGGACGCGGACGGCAACCTCTACATCGCCGACCCGTTCGCAGGCAAGATCATCGTCTTCGGCGACGACGGGGCCTACCGCAGGGAGTGGCCCGCGTCTGGCCCGAAGGGGATCAGCATCCGAGGAGACGCGGTCTACGTGTTGTCCACGGGCAAGGTGACCGTGTTCGACACGTTCGGCAAGGACCGGGGCTCGTTCGGCCGGCGCGGACGCGAGGCGGGGGAGATCGACGCGTTCCAGGGCATCGTCGCGGACGGAGCGCGGATCTACATCGCCGATGCGCTCAACCGACGGCTCGAGGCATTCGACATGACAGGCGAACTCGTGTGGGCGAGTCCCGGAGGATCGGCTAACGCCTCCGGCGCGGTGGGATCGTCGGCCGGGACCACGGAGGCCGCGAAGGTCTCGACGAGCGCCGCGGACGTCTACGGCCTGCCGCAGGACCTCGTGCTCGACGGAGCCGGTCGTCTCGCCGTGATCGACGCGTTCCAGTTCCAGATCATCGTCGCCGACCCGAAGGACGGCCGGGTGCTCGGACGCTACGGCGATTTCGGTGAGGACGACGGACTGTTCTTCTATCCGACCGGTATCGACTACGATGCCCAGCGCGACTGGTTCGTGGTCGCCGACACGCGCAACGACAGGGTCCAGATCGTGCGCATCCCGGGCTCGGGAGGCACGCCGGTCGCGGCCGCGCAGCGCTTCCTCGCGTGGCCCTTCGTCTACTGCGCGCTCCCGCTCGGGTTGGCTCTGCTCGCCCTGGTCGCCGCGCTCCTCGCGCGCCGTGGAGCACGCCGGCGACAGATGGCCGCGGAATTGCTGTGAAGAGCCTGACGTAGGGCTGCCGACTCATGTAAGATGGGTGCATCCGAGTCTCGCACGCGGATACTTGGGCTGCCATGGCCGAGCGTAGGAACCGGAGAGGACCAGCTCTGTGATCAAGCGGATCGTGTCCGGTCTCTCTCTGGTGGTCCTTTTCGTATTCCTTGCCAGTTCCGTTGCGTTCGCGAGCACGAGTTCGGGCTACATCACAAACCCGGTCGGCTCGAATCCGCACGGAGGATACGTGGTGGCCTCCAAGAAGTGCGCGGTGTGTCATGCCGTGCACAAGGCCAACGCCGCCGGCAGCGAGATACTGCTCAGGAGCAGCCGGGCCGACGCCTGCACGTACTGCCACATCGATCCGGGGGTCAGCTCCAAGATCGTGTACGGGGGCGTCAGCACCAACTACAGCGGGACCGACAACCCGTACGGTCACAACTACTCGCTGGCCACGCCGGTCACCTGCACGCTGTGCCACCAGGTACATGCCGCAGAGAGCCAGATGACCTCCAACACGATCCTGACCAACTACATCCTCGTCAGGGCCAGGACGGGGGCCGATGATCCGCCGGGCGCTGGCTACGATCAGGACTCCGACTGGGACACCGAGGGCGCTCCCCTCGCCGGGGACTCCAAGGATGTCGCCATCTCGAAGTGGTGCACGCGGTGCCACACGTACTGGCCGGGAACCGCGCCGGACCCTGTGGACAGTCACGTCCTCACGGCTGCGGACGGCACGCACTCATTCTCGGGCTCGCAGTACTGCGTGTCCTGCCACAACAGCAACACCGTGGGCGGCGTGGTCACCACCGGCTCGGCGTTCCCGCACTTCACCGACGGTGTCAGGTTCCTGACGCAGGCGGGTGGGGACGTGGGCGGTTCGGTCGGCGCAGTACCGGCGACCGACTCCCAGCACGACGGCGTATGCCTCCGGTGTCACCGTGACGGCTTGGGTCAAGGCGTGGGCGACACGTTCTAGGTCGCTTCATCCGGGCCGATGGATCACCGCGCGTGACACAGTCCGCACATGTCCTTGGTGTCGTGGCAGCCGCGGCACCATGTCGTGTCTCGCGGGTACTTCCGGTGGGTCCGCTCCCATCCCCGTACGTGCGCTGTGAACGGCTTGTGACAGTCGTTGCAGTCCGAGGGTGCGTGGCAGCGATAGCACAGCCGACCCTTGCCGGCGAACGCCGCGGGCCTGGCGTGTCGGCGCGGATCCGCGTAGTCCGCAGGGTGCGGCATGCGAAGGCCGTGACACGCATCGCACTTCGCCTGTGAGTGGCATCCGCCGCAGGTGACGGCCATCGGCGAGCGGCCCTTGCCGAAGCGATCGTTGTCGGTCAGGCCGCCCAAGGGTTTCCGGTGGCACGTCAGGCATGCGGCGGACGCCTTCGTGCCGTCGTGGCAGCGCAGACAGTCTGCCATGGACGGCGCTCGTTGTGTCGTCTCATGCCCCTGCGATCCATGGCAGTCGTCGCAGGTGGCCCCTCCGGCGATCGCCTGCCTGTGCGACATCATCACGCCTCTGTCGCTCACGAGGACCTTCGTGGTGATCTCGGAGTGGCACTCCAGACACCGCGCAGCCGGGATCGCGGAGCGACCCTCGGGAGATCTTGAGGTGATCTGTGCGACGAGGCTGTAGGCGCGTGTCGATAGCGCCGCGGGGACGGAAAGGACACTCCGTCCCTCGTGACAGCGCACACACGGAGTGGCTGAGTGGCTGGAGGCGCGCCACGTCGTGTACGGAGAAGCCATTGCATGACAGGCACGACCACAGAAGGCGCTGTCCGACGTCACGGCCCAGCCCGACCACAGCGCGGCGAGCGCGATGACCGTCGCCAGGATCGCCCAGAGCCGGGGCATCCGGGGGTCCGCGCCCGGGGAGTCGTCGGCTCCGGCACGACGATCATCAGACGTCGTCTCGCGGCGCGGCAATGCCCAAGCCAGCAAAGCGGCTCCGACCAAGAGGAACGCCACAAGGATGATACCTATCCCCACGGCCGCCGCTGTCGGGTTCTTCGCCGGGTCCTGGATCATCGCGAGCAACACAGTCAGTCGCTCTGTCATCGAGGCACGCTCCGGGACTTCGGAAGGCGCGATGACGGGATGGTGCCGTCGGTGGTCGTCGGATGGGCGTGGCGTGTGTGGCAGTCCCGGCATTCCTGTTCCGTGTGGCACTGGCGACACCGCGCGTCAGCCAGCGACGTCGCGGCCTTCGCGTGCCGGGCCTGGAAGCTCGCAGGGTGTGGCATCGGCAGTCCGTGGCAGTCCGCGCACATGGTCGGATCCTTGTGGCATGACGTGCACGTGGCCCCGGGCTTCAACGCTGCCTTGCCATGGACGAGGGCGAAGCCGGCGGGGTGAGCGCGGAGGGTCCCATGACACGAGTCGCAGAACGCGGGTTCGTGGCAGGTGCGGCACGCGCGTTCGTCGGCCATCGCGTGGGTCTCGCGCGAGCCGGGCCCGTGGACGACCCCGAGGGTGCCCGTCGTCGGCTTGGTGACGGCAGGCTCTCGCACGTGGCACGACCGGCAGACGCCGGTCACGTTCTCGGCGGTGTGGCACGCGATGCACTCGCCCATATCCACTCGGCGCACATGGCGCGCGGTCCCGGCGTGCGCGGCGTCCGAGTGGCAGGAATCGCACTTCGCGGGCGCGGCAGCGCACTCGGCGTGCCTCACGCGCAGACCTCGCGCCGAGCTCGTACCCGAGAGCACCTTGGGATGGCACGCGACGCACGCCGCTCGAGAGATGCGGGTCCCGCTACCGGTGACGGCCCCGCCAGAGGCGAAGGCCGGGTACATCGAGAAGACCTCGTTCGCCTTCGCCTCCATGAGTGACCATCCGCCCGCCGGCAGATGGCAGTCGTAGCAGCCGATCCCACTGTGCGGCGACGAAGCGAGGCTGTCCGCCTGTCGCGTGTGACACAGTGCGCAGAGCGCCGGGTTGGACGACACGATCAGACCGACCGCCGAGAGCACGCACATAAGCAGCGCGAGAGCGGCGAAGGCGCCGCGGATGGACCGCATTGCTCGTGACTCCGAAGGTAGTAGGGGTGGGTGCTGAAGAGTCTAGCATCCTCGGGGCGCTCGGGACCCTCGCGCGAAGGGAACCGCAGCGTGCGGCATGGTAGAATCGAGGCTCGTCATCCTCGAACCCTGGCGGCCAGACTCCCGGAGGCGCAGTGGCAGGACTTCTCTCTGATCGCAGACGGTTGTGGCTGTTCGCAGCCGGCGTGGCGCTACTCGCGATCGCGGCCGTCGCGGTGTTCCTCCTGTACACTCCGCGCGGATCGTCCGATAGGGATGGGGGCGGCCCCTCCATCTCCGAAGAGGCATCCCGCAGCATAGACGCGTCCGGGCAAGCGGTGGTGACGTCGGAGAGCGTCTTACCCGGAAGCACGACCCCCACAGCGGTTCCCGGAACGACCCCACCGGCCGGCGGCACGTCGGGCAAGGTGAAGGACACGTTCTACGTCATGGTCTCGTGGTGGGATGACACCGAGAAGCGACCCGCCGAGGACGCCGTGGTGACGTGGGGCGC
The DNA here is from genome assembly GCA_030651905.1 of Coriobacteriia bacterium. Lineage (GTDB taxonomy): Bacteria > Actinomycetota > Coriobacteriia > Anaerosomatales > PALSA-660 > JANYAK01. The sequence goes on along the minus strand of JAUSBS010000092.1, from coordinate 13,057 downwards.
GTCAGGATCATGGTCGCCCTCAGGGACAACGCGCGCTCAGGCGGCGAGGTTCGGGCCGTTCCCGGTCGGTCGCACATCGAAGCTGACCGTGTATCCCGACGGCAAGGCGCGCCGGGCGGGCGTCGTCGTGCTCGACATCAAGTCCTCGATGCTGTCCGGCTCCGAGCGCGACGGCATCCACATAGAGGTCCGTGACGATGCGGTCCGAGTACTCGGGAATCCCGTGTCCAACTTCGAGGTGATCTTCCCGCGTTCTCCCAGCGGCTGATGAAGACACGACGATCCCGTACCAGAACCATGCGCGGCAGCCGACCGTCCACCGACCAGAGTCTGGTGAAACGCGGTCGGAATGCCGATTCAATCAAGTGAAGGGCGGCGACGACGCTTGGGCGTAGCGCGCGCGGACATAGGCGACGGATGTGCGAAGAAGGCCGCGAGAAGGTTCTCGCTCGTGGTTCTTTCGGTCGTTCTCGTCATGCTCGCCCTTCTCGCGCCTCTGGCCGCGTCGGCCGCTGGTGCAGCCTCGATCAGCGGCCGTGTCACGGCCTCGGACGGTGTGACGCCGCTGCCCAATATCACCGTCAGACTCAGCAAGAACACGAGCGGGAGCTGGTCCGACTATGGGACCAAGACGACCGGCACTGACGGCACCTACACGTTCACGGGCCTCATCAACACGACGTATGCGGTCGAGTTCCGCGACACTCCCGGCGTGTACATCCCGGAGTACTACAACGGCAAGCCCACGCTCGCCGGGGCGGACACGATCACGCTCGGCGCCACCGAGAACCGCACCGGGATCGATGCGAGCCTCGACGTGGCGTCCGGCATCGAAGGTAGAGTCCGAGACAGCGCGGGTCAGCCCGTCGGGGGGGTTGTCGTCAACGCGTACGCGAATCGCGGAGGCGCCTCGTACGACACCACGCTCACCGCAAAGGCGACCACTGCGGCCGACGGTACCTACCGCCTCGGCGGCCTGGCCGCAGGGGAGTACGGCCTGCAGTTCTTCAGCGGGGCGTACGCGTCCCACTACCGTGGACCGGACGCGAACAGCGGAGTGACAGCCATCTCGCGGGCGACGCCGGTCGCGGTGCTCGCCGGCCAGAGCATCTCCGGCATCGATGAGACGATGCTCAGGTGGGGGGCGATCGCCGGGACGGTGAGCGGGTCCTCGGGAGCCCTGGCCAGCGTCGCTGTCGAGTCGTACCGCGAAGAGGCGGGGGTCTGGGCGCGTCAGACCGCGGCTCTGACGCAGTCACTTGCCGGAGGGGCGTTCGAGGCGACTCCCTTGTACCCCGGCCGATACCGGGTCATGTTCACCGCGCCGACCGGCTATCCGCCCCAGTACCATCGAAGCGCGCTGTCGGCCGATCTCGCCGCGGAGGTCATCGTGGTCGAGAGCGTCACGACGCAACTCGATACCAGGCTCGTGGCGGCGGACAGCGCGCCACCGACCTCCCTCGTGTCCGGCGTTCCGGTCGGCTGGAGCAACGCCATCACCGCTTCCGTGACCTCGACGGACGGGCCGAGCGGCTCGGGCGTGGCGGTCATCCACTACTGGTTCGGGTCCGACCCGGCCTCGGTGTACGACGGTCCGTTCGCCGTCACGGAGCAAGGCGCTCGAGTGCTCTCTTACAGGGCGGTCGACGGGTTCGGCAACCGTGAGGACACCCAGACGGTCGCGGTCATGCTCGACACGACGGCCCCGATCGCGTCATCGAACGGGACCACGGCGCCCTATGCGGACTCAGCGACGATCGATCTGAGCGCGACGGACGACCTGTCGGGCGTGGCGCAGATCATCTACAAGGTCGGCCTCTCCGGCGAGGAGACGAGCGGTTCGGTCGTGACGCTGCCGGTGGGTTCGTACTCGCTGTACTACGGTGCGCGTGACGAGGCCGGGAACTGGTCGGGCTTCACCGGCCCGCTTGCGATCACGGTGGTGACCCTGCCCGAGGCGCCGAGTGATCTGGTCGCCGTCCCGACGTCACCGGGCGCCGCAATCCGGCTCACCTGGGTCGACAACTCCAGCAGCGAAGCGGGCTTCGTGGTGGAGCGCGCACGGGACACCCTGATCTCGAGCGCATTCTCACACGTTGCCACCATCGGCGCCGACGCGGCGTCATACACGGACGCCGACGGTCTGGACTGGACGTCGACCTGGTACTACCGCGTGCGGGCGTTCAACGTCGCCGGCCAGTCCAGCGATGCCGAGTCGCTCGGCCTGAAGCTCCCGGCTGCTCACGCCATCACCGCGTCCGCCGGCGCCTACGGCTCGATCTCGCCCTCCGGCGTCACGACGGTCACGTCCGGCGGCAGCCTGACCTTCACGATCACGCCAGTCGTCGGCTACCAGGTCGCATACGTGCTCGTGGACGGCAGCTCGGTCGGCGCCGTGTCCAGCTACACCTTCGCGGACGTGACGGCGAACCACACCATCTCGGCGGTCTTCGCCCAGACACCACCGCCGAGCAACGGCACGCCCACGCGGCCGTCCACGCCTCCTCTGGTGCGACATGCGAGGAACTTCTCGACGTTCGGCTACATCGTCAGGCACCCGTCCGGGAGCTCTCCCGTGACGCTGTACTTCTACCGCTACCAGTCCCGGCGCTGGGTCCTCAAGAAGTCGATCACCGCGCGGGTGTCCAACTGGCTGAGCTTCTCGCGCTACTCGAAGACCACCTCTGTGCCGACGTCAGGCCGCTGGCGCGTGCGGGCGCGGCACAAGGTCGGATCGAAGTACCGCTACAGCCCGTACGCGTACTTCACCGCGAACTGACGTTCAGGTCTGTTCATCAGCGCCAGTCTCCCGCACTATGTGACCCGAGTCACCGTGCGTCGCCCGCTTCGTGCCGATACTTCGGACGAGCGGGCTTAAGCACCGCTCATGCGCTGTTGATCTCGCAAAGGGGAGTCGGTATGGGACCTGCTGGAATCTCGTCGCGCCCTGCGCGACGGAGGGTTCTCGCGTTCGCGCTCGGGTTCGCGCTCGTCTCCCTGCTCGCCCCGGCCTCCGCTCTTGCTGTCGTGCGTGGCATCACGCCGCCCGCGATCACCCGCGCGCCGGTCGCACCCGCAGGTCTTCCCGCACCGAGCGGCCTCATCGTCACGTCCGGCAACATGGTCGACTCGCTTCGATGGACGCCGGTGCGCTCCACGCTGGTAGCCGGCTACCGCGTCGAGCGCTCCTCGTCGGCCAGCGGTCCGTGGACCGTCGTCACCGCACGGACCAAGGCTGCTTCCCTGGCCGCGCGCGTGCGCACGGCGCGCACCTGGTACTACCGCGTTCGCACGGTCGCGAAGAGCGGTGCTGTCGGCAACCCGAGTACGGCGGTGTCCAACGAGACGCTGGCGCTGTCCGCCATCGTCGGTTCGCGTGGCGCCACGCTTCGTGCGAGCAACGGTGCGCTCACGCTGAGATTGCCGCGCGGGACGTTTCTCCGCTCCACACGCGTGAGGATCCGTCCCGTCGCCGTGGCCGGAAGCCCCAGCCTTATCCGTGTCACGTCGGCGTATGACTTCTACGCCAGCTCGGCCTTGAGGGTCCCGGCTCGCGTCACCGTCCGCTACCGCATCCCGGTCGCGCACTTCCAGGTGGCCAACACCGTCGCTCGAGGCATCGACTGGACGTATCTGAACACCGCCACGGGCACCTGGTCACCGGTCACCACCACGATCGACACCGCTGCGGGCACACTGACCGCCACGATGCCGCACTTCTCCTACTGGGAGGGCGCCTACACCCAGCCCCACGGCACGACCCCGGCCAAGACCGACTACTGCGGGACCGTGTGTCATGACCTCTCGATGTCGCCGATCGATGCCAGCGCGATCTCGATCACGGACTCCGAGGTGTGCTACCACTGCCACGGCGACGCGAGCGCGAGCGCCACGAAGGGCGTGGGCACCAACGGTGCGAACATCCAGGCGGCCTTCTTCGCCTGCTCCGGCCAGTCGCTTCCGGCCACCGCTTCCAAGCATCCAGTCAGTCTTCCGGGTTCGACATCCGGTCTCAGTTGCACGAACTGCCACAACCCGCATGCCGATCCGGTCAAGTCACCGAAGTTGCTGCGTGTCTTCGACCCGGTCACCGGCAAGGCTATCGCCTCGGTCAACGCCACCATGCCGGGCACGGCCTACTGCTGGGCATGCCACGGCGCGAGCGAGAACGCGGCCGCTGACGCGGCCGTGCCCGGCTACTTCACCCGTGCAGGCGACAAGAAGACCACGTTCAACGGTGCGCACACGGCCCTCGGCACGGCCACCTGGCGCTACGACTCCGAAGCGGAGTTGAAGCGCGGCTACACTAGCTCGACCGAGGTCCGGCCCGATGGCACTGTCGCGATCGCCGGAACGATCATGTTGCCGAAGACCCCCACGCCGCCGGTAGTCGCCGACCCGGCGCCCAGCCAGTGGTCCTCCCCCCCAGAGGCGGCATACGACGGCAAGCTCTCGACGCAGGTGTCCTGGCACGGGCACGACATCGGCGCGGCCGGCGCGAGCGCCTTGAACCCACTGACTGGTACGGTCAGTCTCACGATCGATCTCGGTGCGGCGACGAAGGTCGAAGCGGTCGAGTGCTACTTCTACAACGTCACGGGATGGCCGCCGGGGTCGTGGGGCACAGACGTGCTCGAGATACAGACGAGTGACGACTACACGACGTGGCGGCCGCGCGCTGCGCAGGGCACGATCGGCACCAGGTTGGGCGACGTCCTGACCGCCGACGCCGCGGACACCTGCAGATACGTCCGCTTCGTGTTCAAGCGGCTGTTCAACGTGAGCCAAGACAATTCGATCGAACTCGCTGAGATCAGCATCTACGGACCGCCGACCCAAGGCACCTACGAGGTATGGCCGGACATCGCGCGCAACGTCGCGTATTCGGGCGGCGTCGTGAAGTGGAAGTCCACTGAGTCCGCACTCGCCACGATCTCCGTGACAGCCAGGGCCTCCACGTCGAGCGGCACGACCTGGACCGCGTGGCAGCCCATGGAGAACGGGGCAGCGCTCACACAGATCCCGATGGGAGCGTCGCTTCAGAACGCACGCCTGCAAGTCCGGTCGACGCTCAACGGCGTCGGAGCTTCTCCGGTGCTCGATTCGCTCGAGATCAGTATGAGGCGGGGCGCGATCCTCGGGACCACGCCGCAGTGGAGCGGCGTCTCGCCGGCGAACCAGTGCGTGCGGTGCCATACCGGCCATAGCAGCACAAGCGGAGGCCTGGTGTCCGATACCGCCGCTACCGCTGCCTGCAAGAACTGCCACTCGGGAACGTACGGCACCACCTACGTCGGCCTGGCAGCGTTCGCCGGCTCGAAGCACGCGGCGGTTCCATGCGCGGACTGCCATGTGGCGCACGGCGGCGCGTACAGCACGGGCGTCGACTACGCGTTCCTCCTCAGGGACGACCGCGCGGGCGCCTGCCTTGCGTGCCACACGACGGTGAAGGCTGCCTTCGGGGCCAAGGAGGGCTCAGCATCGGAGTGGGCGAAGCACGACATCCGTTCGGCGGAGCAGGTCAAGACGGGCAGCAGTCTCGCCTGCCGCAACTGCCACGGGACCCACTTCTCGAGCACCGGTCTAGTCAATCCCGACTCACCCACGGCCTCGTACACCACGACGATGGCCGATCCGACGTCGATCCCGACCGGCGAGGTCGTCATCTACGCCACGAAGGATACGCTGCTCGACTCCACGCAGCAGACGTGGAACTACGGTTGGTCCAGCATGGCCACGATCACGCCGACAACGCGGTTCCTCGCGTATTTCGACCTGAGTGCGATCCCTGCTGGCGCGACGATCCAGAACGCGACGCTCGTGCTCTGGGGAAGCACCACCAACACATCCGTCTATACGGGGGGCTACACCGCCTACCCGCTGACGCGGGACTGGCTTGAGGGCAACGGCATGGGCACGGCGAACAGCGCAGGCGCCAACGGAGCCACGTGGCTCGAATGGAAGTACGGCGACAACGCCAACACGGGCAACGTGGCCTCGGGCGACTGGACGGCGCTCGGCGGGGACTACGCGTCGACACCGAACGCGGCGAGGAGCGGCATCAATGCGCTCACGGTGACGGCTCTCGTCACGTCACTGCGGCAGGGCACCAACTACGGGATCATGATCGCGCCGAACACCGCCGACACGTTCCTTCCGATCTACACGCGCCACAACGCTTCGGCGCAGTATCAGCCGAGACTGCGCGTCGTGTACCAGACCGGACCGGCGACTCGGCAGGTGATCGACGAGATCAAGTTCTGCTCCAAGTGCCACGACGGCAGCACTCCTGCAGGCGTCGCGGGGCAGTCCATGCGTAGTATCGGGGCCTCATACATGACGCTGGCCAAGCATGGCGGCGCGAAGGGCGTGGGCCCAGAATCCGGCGCCTTCAACAGCAGCATGCCGGACGATGCCGGTGGCGGTTACCTGAAGCCTCCGTATTCCTACGGCATGGACGCGCTGCCGTGCACCACGTGCCACGATCCTCACGGATCGCGCCTGCCGTACCACCTCAGGGAGACGCTGAATGGTCGCGACATGGCGCCGTTGCTGGCGTCGGGGTGGAACGCCGAGTCCATCAGCACGGGTCCGGGAGTCGGCTACTTCTGCGGGGCGTGTCACGTCTTCCCGGCGGCGCACGCGGCCTATGAGACGGCGGGCGGGGCCTGCTTCAACTCCTGCCACTGTTCAAGCCACTAGACACCCGTTCTTGGGATCGCGATGACGGACGCGGGTACTACTGTTCATTCCTGACGGCCTCACGCACAATGTGACTCGAATCACCGTGCGTCGCCCGTCTCGTGCCGATATCTCTGGTTGAGCGGGCGTGAGCACCGTTTATGCGCTGCCGGGCACACAAAGGGGAGTGGGTATGGGACCTGCCGGGGTTTCGTCGCGCGCTGCGCGACGGAGGGTTCTCGCGTTCGCGCTTGGGTTCGCGCTCGTCTCCCTGCTCACTCCGGCCTCCGCCCTTGCTGTCGTGCGTGGTATCACGCCGCCCGCGATCACCCGCGCGCCGGTCGCGCCCGCGGGCCTTCCCGCCCCGAGTGGCCTCAGTGTCACCTCCGGCAACATGGTCGACTCGCTTCGCTGGACGCCGGTGCGCTCGACCCTCGTTGCCGGCTACCGCGTCGAGCGCTCCTCGTCGGCAAGCGGTCCCTGGACGCTCGTCACAGCACGGACCACCGCGGCTTCCCTGGCCGCGCGCGTGCGCTCAGCGCGCACGTGGTACTACCGCGTGCGCACGGTCGCGAAGAGCGGTGCGGTCGGCAACCCGTGTGCGGCGGTGTCCAACGAGACGCTGGCGCTGTCCGCCATCGTGAGCTCACGCGGTGCCACGCTGCGCGCGAGCAACGGTGCGCTCACACTGAGCTTGCCGCGCGGGACGTTCCTTCGCTCCACGCGCGTGAGGGTCCGTCCCGTCGCCGTGGCGGGAAGCCCCAGCCTTGTCCGTGTCACGTCCGCGTATGACTTCTATGCCAGCGCGGCCTTGAGGGTCCCGGCTCGCGTCACCGTCCGCTACCGCATCCCGGTCATGCACTTCCAGGTGGCCAACACGGTCGCTCGCGATATCGACTGGACGTATCTGAACAACGCCACGGGCATCTGGGCGCCCGTCACCACGACCATCAACACCGCTGCGGGCACCCTGACCGCCACGATGCCGCACTTCTCCTACTGGCAGGGCGCGTATACGCAGCCCCACGGCACGACCCCGGCCACGACGCCGTACTGCAACACCGCATGCCACAACCTGTCGATGTCGCCGGTCGACGCCAGTGCGATCTCGATCGAGGACTCCGAGGTGTGCTACCACTGCCACGGCAACGCGAACCCCGCGGCAACCAAGGCCGTGCTCGCCAACGGACACAACATCGAGTCCGAGTTCTTCGCCTGCGACGGGCAGATCCTTCCCGCGGCCGGCTCCACGCACCCGGTCCGTCGTCCGCACTCCACGACTGGCCTCAAGTGCACGAGCTGCCACGATCCGCACCTGTCGCCGACCAAGTCGCCCAAGCTGCTGCGCTCGTTCGCTCCCGTCACCGGCAAGGCCATCGTGTCGCGCAACGGCACGCTCCTGCCCGCCAGCCGTTTCTGCGCCGGGTGTCACGGCACGGTGTCCAACGAGGTCGCCGACGCGCTCGTGCCGGGCTACTGGGAGCGTAGCGGCGGCGGACGCATCGACTTCTCCCGCTTCGAAGGCTCGGTGCACGAAGCCGCCATGAAGCCGACCGACATGGCATACGGCTGCTCCGGTTGCCACAAGCCGCATGCGTCGGCTGACGAGACGATGCTCATGCCGGCCGGCGCGATCGACCGCACGAGCGACACCTCGACGGATCAGGCGCTCTCTCGAGCGGCGTGCTACGGCTGTCACTCGGGCACGACCCGGCGCACGTGGAACAACCGCGACATCAAAGTGGAGTTCGCCCGCGCGAGCCACCACCCGATCGTGGCGGAGGTGCCCGACGCGGAGCCAGTGGCCAGCACGGTCACTGTGCTCGAGCAGTCGAGTCGCGCCGAGTTCGCATCGCTGGGCCCGACCGCGTTCTCAGGGGCGGTCGTCGAGGATCTTGTCGACGCCGTGCGTCTCGGGGATGACGCGTGGGTCGAGACCTACGCGCCCATGAACCTTCTGTTCGCGGCCGGGACGGGCACGGTCTACATGAACCAGTTCGATCCCGCGACGGGCATGTGGAACTCGATGGGCTTCACGCCGCCGAACCATACCTATACGACCACCGGCAGCGGGCTGTACCGGGCGCGCCAGAAGCTCTACCAGCTGTTGAACAACGGGTACATGGAGGTCTACACCCCCGCGGACGGTTCCACGGTCGGGACGTGGACCGTCGTAGGCGGTCCTGCGAGCTCCATCACCTACGGCAGCGATATGGCGGTCGACGAGGGGCACGGCTACGCCTACCACACCACCGCCGGCGGTGCGTCCGTGAACCGGCTCGACCTTGCGACCGACGTGTGGACGTATGGCGTGTTCTCGATCCCGTTCGCGACGGGCACCGGTTCCGCGGTCGCGTACTCGCCGAGCACGGACCAGCTCTTCGTCATCAACCGAAACGGTACGGGCGGGGACGGACGTCTCTATGCGATCGCATCGCCTTCGACCATGTCGGGAGCGGTCACACCGCGCGACACGGGCGTGACCCTGGCGAGCGGTGCGGGCAACATGAGCGGCAACGCCCGCATGGTGTGCGCGAGCATCGGCGGCGCGGACTACATCTTCGCCATCGGCGGGTACGGCAGCGGGCCGGAGCTGCGCGTCGTTTCGGACCTGACCTCATCGACACCTACGCTCACGGGCACCGGCAAGCGGCCCTTCACCAGCACCGACTACCCGTCGTTCACATGGGACGGTGGAGAGTACCTGTACGCGAACCAGAGGAGTGGGATCGTTCGGATCAGGATCCCCTCCGATCCGGTCAGTGGCGTCTGGGGTGAGTGGCAGGCCATCGCGTCTCCGCCGACGGGACAGACGTTCGGTTTCGGGATAGCGTTCCAGGAGGCGAGGCCACTCAGCTTCCTGGACTCCGGCTACAAGTCCGTTGGCACCGTCACAGCGCCGCTCACCGCGCCTGACGGCGCGACCTCGTGGGGTCGATTGGATTGGACCGCGAGCGTACCGGCCAGCACGAGTGTCAGCATCACTCTCCAGCGCCCGAGCGGCGCCGATTGGGTCGCTGTGGAAGGGTTCGCCAACATGACCGGCGGCTCCGTCGACCTGAGCGGTGTCCCGGTACTCACGTATCCGCGACTGCGACTCGTTGCTCGGCTCGCTACAGAGAACAAGCATATCTACCCGCGGTTGCTCTCATGGCGCGCTACCGCGCACAAGGCGCGTCCGGTCCACCGCGAGCCCGTGCTGGTACCTGAAAGCGTCTACAGCGCCACGGCTCCGACGCCGACGGTGGATACAGCGAAGGCGTTCGAGGCCTCGCTGACCGTCGCTACTCTTCCCGAGAGCATCGTCTACACGCCCGTGCCCGACCGGCTCCTCATGTATCTGACCGAGACAGAGACCGGCGAGGTTCTTCAGTACGACACGGCGGACAATGCCTGGAACACGTATTCGTTCGATCCAGCCGACTATACGAGAGTCGGCTACCTGAACGAACAGCCCAGTTCCTTCGCCCACGGTGGCTACATATACACGGTCAGACCCCACGCGATCGGAACAGCGGTGTATCCGACGTTCATGCCTTACATCGGTCTCCAGACGGGTGCGAGCGGCGTGCCGACGAACATGGGGGCGACGCCGACGTGGGTCGCCGGCAAAGGTATCGACACGGCCGTCGACGCCGGATGGCAGCTGGCCTACATCTCGAGAGGGAATGGCGGCGGCGGACGGATCGACTTCGTGTCGCCGAACGCGGGCACGCTCTCCGCGCGCATGTCGATGCGCATCCTGGACCCCGCCACGGGCCAGCCGCTCATCATTGGTGAGTACTCGTCGATCGCGTACGTGCCGTGGCCCGTCAACAAGCTGTTCGTCATCCAGCGCAATGGTGCCAGCGGCAACGGGCGCTTGTACTCCGTGCAGTCCCCGGGTGATTACTCGGACTTCTACAACGGCGAACTGACTGTCACTGCGGCGGACACGTCGGCGACGGTCGCTCCCGGCGGCGCGGTGCACATGACCAGGATCAACAAGGGCGGGACGGACTACCTCGTCGTGGTCGGCCCCGACACTCAGTATGGGTCGACGAAAGTCTGTGTGGTCTCGAACCTGTCCGCGACCACACAGACCGTCACGTGGAAGGACGCAGTTCCGCTCGGAGTCAGCAGCAATATGCAGGTCGAATGGGACGGTGCGGACGCCATCTACCTGCACGATGGCGGATACGGACAGTACTACCTGAGCCTGTTCAAGAACGGCTTCGCGAAGATCCCGATCCCGGCGAATCCAGTGGCGGACGCTTGGCCGACGGCGAGCTGGTCGCCGCTTCCGACTCCGCCCAGGACCAGGGCGCGCACCTACTCCGGCGATCGGAACACGTATTCCTCGATGACGCTCACCACCTCGCCGGTTCGCGGTATCGCGGTCTCACAGTACGCATCGACCACGACGACCTACTCTCCCGAGGTGCTGCCCACCTCCGGCGCCACCCAGTGGGGTGTCGCGCGCTGGACCGGAGCATGGGAGGCAGGCGTCACGACAGTCACAGTCACCGTCCAGGGCTCGACCACGCTCACGGGCGGCACGTTCGCGGACATACCCGGGCCCGGTGGAGGCTACATCGACAGCCGCACCGGCGCGATCGACCTCGGTAGTATCAACCTCGCGACGTGGAAGCGCCTGCGCCTCAAAGGGGTCTTGCAGTCCAGCAACGTCCTGAAGTCGCCGCGCCTGACCAAGTGGAGCGTATGGTGCGGGCCGGGGACCGGGCGCTGGACATCGCCCGGCATCCATCCCGACAACGTTGACACGAACTGGGGAGCCGCCGCGTTCGTTGCCACGCACGCTGCGGGAAGCTCTCTGAAGGTCACGGTCCAGCGCTCGGACCTTGGCGTTCTCTACGACGATGTTCCCGGATTCGTCGGCGTCCCGATAGCGGGGCTGCCGGTCTCGCTGGGCACCCTGACGACGGCGTCGCACCCCTACATCCGCCTCGTCGTGGACTACGTGCCTGCCGTGGGCCAGTTCCTCAGCACGATCGAGCAGGCGGCAGTAACCTCGGCGCATACCGAGGACCGCCCGGTCGGCGCCATGACGTGCGCGAGCTGCCACAACGTGCATAACGTGGCGGGTGGGCTCACGGGCGCTTGGGACCCGGGGCGCGTGTCCGACCCGCAGAACACCCGAGTCCGCTCGACGGACGTGACCTCGACGGTCAGCGGCTTCTGCTTGCGGTGCCACACCACCAAGATCGTCCGCAAGTCGGCGGCGGTGACCTCCTTGGTGCCATGGGATGTCCTCTTCGCCGAGCAGCCGGACAGCTGGTTCTTCACCGGTTTCGACAAGGACTCGCCCGGATTCTCGCCCTATCAGTCCGCCCACTTCACGACGAGTGGAACGAAGGCGTACTGCGAGACATGCCACGACCCGCACGGGTCGGACAACGAGCATCTGACTGCGTGGACGCGGCCTGCCAGCTGGACGGGCGGCAACGCCGGCGTCCGAGACAACACGACCGCGGCCGCGTTCGAGGAGCGGCTGTGCCTGCAGTGTCACGGCAACGGCACCGTCGGGATGAAGGCGCCTGGCGCGCCAGACGTGGCCACGCCGCTTGCGGGCTCGAACAGCCACCCTGTTCGCACCGTCGGCGCTGTTCACAGCGACACAGAGACGACCGCGACCCTGGGTGGCGCCAACCGCCACGCTGAGTGCGTTGACTGTCACGATCCCCACACCGCGCGCGCCGGCATCCACACCGCGGGTTCCGCGGCGGCTGGCGGCGCGCTCTACGGCGTGATCGGTATCGAGCCGAGGTGGGGCAGCACGCAGTGGACCGCCGCGACCGGCTATCAGCCGCATCGTCTGCAGGACACGAAGCGCGACCCCGAGTCATACCTGTGTTTCAAGTGCCACACGGACGTCGTCTCGCGACCGACGACGGGAACGAGCGGCACGGCGTACTCGGATCTGACGGTGGCGTTCAACCCGAACAACATGAGCTACCACAATGTGCTCGGATTGCCGGTCGGTGCGCAGACCTCGTTCATCGATGCGGGCACGACGTATTCGTGGCCGTGGCGTGGTGCGTTCAAAGCAGGTTGGACGAAGGACTCCGGCGTGACCTGCACGGGTTGTCACACCAACGAGGCCGTCGGCAGCGCTCGCGGCCCTCATGGCTCCAGTGCGAAGTACATGCTCGACAACCAGTGGTCACTCGACTTCAGAAACGGGCAGTTCGAGCTCTACGTGGACGTAGTCAGGACGACCGATCCCAAGCTCATCTGCAACAAGTGCCACGACTTCGCGAACAGCGGCAACACCGCGCACCACCCGACATCGTCATGGAAGCCGGTGGCGCACAGCGGCTACACCTGCAACAGCTGTCACATCGCTGTGCCTCATGGATGGAAGCGCCCGCGACTC
>JAUSBS010000088.1 GCA_030651905.1 Coriobacteriia bacterium | reverse complement strand
ACGCGCGGCCCTTCCGGCGGCAGTTCGATGCGCTCGATCTTCTCGAGCGCCTTGACGCGGCTCTGGACCTGCTTCGCCTTGGTGTTCTTGTAGCGGAACCGCTCGATGAAGACCTGCGTGGACTCGATCTTGCGGTCCTGGTTCTTCTTCTCAGCGGCCAGACGCTCGAGCGCTTCTGCCTTCTGCACTTGGTAGGCGTCGTAGTCGCCCGAGTAGACGGTGAGTCGCTGGCGGTCGATCTCCACCACGCGATCCACGAGGCCGTTCATGAACGCACGGTCGTGGCTGACGAGCACGATCGCGCCGTCGTAGCTGCGCAGGAAGCTCTCGAGCCAGGTGACGGCCTCGAGGTCGAGGTGGTTCGTCGGCTCGTCGAGCAGGAGCACGTCCGGTTGGGTGAGCAGCAGCTTCGACAGCGCGATGCGCATGAGCCAACCGCCTGAGAACTCCTCGGTCTGACGGGCGAAGTCGCGCTCCTTGAAGCCCAGACCCATCAGCACGGCGCGGGCGTCGGACTCGATGGTGTAGCCGCCGAGATGCTCGAAGCGGTCGCGGAGGCGGCCGTACTCGGTCAGTAAACGCTCGGTCTCGACAGGGTCCGTCTCCTCGGAGATATCGGTCTCGAGCTGCGTGATGCGGTGCTCCAGCGATGTGACCTCGGAGGCGACGGAGAGGACCTCGGAAAGCAGGGTGCGGCCCGCCATCTCGATGGCTTCTTGCTTGAGGTAGCCGACCACGGCGTCCTTCGCCGTGGTGACCACGCCCTCGTCGGCGTGCTGCTCGCCGGCCACGATCTCGAGCAGGGTCGTCTTGCCGGCGCCGTTGGGCCCGACGAGCGCGACGCGCGCGCGGCCGCCGACATGCAGCGACGCGTCACGGAACAAGACGCGTTCGCCGAAGGACTTCGTGAGGCCATGGAGGGTGAGAGACATGCCGCCCAGTGTACCAGCGTCGGCAAGCGGCGGCGGCGAAAGGCCTCAGCGCACGCGGATGCGGTACGACCCGGAGTACGTCCCGAGCAGATCTCCCCCGCCGACGAAGCGCGCGCGGAAGCGATAGTAACCGCGGCGCGTGGGCCGATACGAGCGCGCCCACAGGGAACCTCCGCCCGACGTCGCCCCGTAGGTGAGGCCGGAACCGGCGCTGATCCAGTGATGCGTGCCCGGGCGCAGCACCTGGAGGTAGACGCGCTGCCCGGGGGCGGCCGGCGTGAGCGATCCGCGCAGGTTCATCCAGCGCCGAACGCGCGGGCGCGAGGTGCTGGTCGCGATCGAGAGACTCGTGGCCCGGGGGCCCGCCAGGCTCGCCGTGAGGACGTAGGCCCCGCCAAGTCCGCGCGGATCCGACACGGCGACGTAGTAGCGCCCGCTGTACGGTGCGGTGAAGTAGATCGCGCTGGACGGATCGCCCAAGGCCGCGTCGTCGTTGCCCGCGAGCAACGTCGTGGCGTCGGGTGCGTAGAGCGCCATCGATGTGTCGGCGCTGCCCGACAGGTCGCTGGTCCTGATCACGTAGCGACCCCCGCCGAGCAGATCGACGAGACCGAAGTCCGTGTCCCCTGTCGGGACGACGTTGTGCCACGCGGGGGTGCCGAGCGCCAGCACGCGCGCACCGCTCACCGCCAGACCCGGCGAATCGTCGGGCTCCAGCGCATCGGGACTGGCGGGCTGGCCCATCGCGACTTCGAGCCTGAGGCGCCCGAAGCCCGAGCCGGTGTCCCGCCCCGCCGGCGCGAGGTCGAGCGCGGTGGACGTCAGCCGGTCGGTGACCTGTGTGGCGCTCCACGTCGGGTTGGCCGCCCAGACCACGGCGGCCGATCCCGAGACGAGCGGCGTGGCCATCGAGGTGCCGGTGGCGTTGGCCATCCCACCGTCGAGCCACCACGACATGATGCCGACGCCCGGGGCCGCAAGGACTGTCGTGCTCAGGCCCCCGGTGCGCGTACCCCGCGTGGAGAAGGAGGCGACGCGATCCAACTGCTCCGTGGCCCCCACCGCGAGAACGCCGTCATACGCCGCGGGCCACACCCGGTACGTGCCGCCGTAATTGCCGGCCGCCGCCACGACGAGGCATCCGTGCAGCTGCGCGTAGGTCACGGCGCTGCCCATGGGGTCGGTGAGTGTGGGGCGAGCCACAGTCGTGGCGAGGCTCAGGGAGATGACGTCCGCGCCGGAATCGGCCGCCCAGCGGATCGCCGCGGCGACGTCGGACTCGTAACCGGTCCCGTTGCCGTAGATCGCCTTGGCGATGAGGAGCCGCGCATCCGGTGCGGTGCCGGCGATCCCGAGCCGGTTGTCGGTCACGGCGGCGGCGATGCCGGCCACGTGCGTGCCGTGCCCGTTGTCGTCCGCGAACGCGCTGGGATCCCCGAGCAGGAAGCTGCGGCCCGCCACGATCTTGCCCGCGAAGTCGGGGTTGGTCGCGTCGATCCCGCTGTCGATGATGGCGATGAGCTTCCCGCTGCCGTGGCCCGCCTCCCATGCGGCCGGAACGCCGATCCGCTGGAGCCCCCACTGCAGGTGGAACTCGGTGTCGTTGGGGATCGCAGCGATGGCCACGTCACCGGCGACTTCGACGATGCGGTCGGCGCGTGCTTCGCTGACGCCGGGAAGGGACTGCAGTGCCGCGGCGAAGATGATCGAGTCCTGGCCTACCGGCGCGGCGACCACGAGCGCATCGCTGTCGGGTCGAGCCGTGACCGTGCCGCCCATGGCCTCGACGCGGCGCCTCACGCCGTCCGCGAGTGACGGGTCGGTCAGACCGACAATGACGGGACGAGGCGCTGCGGCGCGGGCCCCCGCGGCACGCGGGGCGGCGATGGAGCGGATCGGCCTGGGAGCGCTGTCGGCCGCTATCGCAGCTCCTGGAAGCGCCAGCGCCACGGCCAGCACCACCGCACCGAGACGCGCCGCGAACCGCATATGTCGCTCGTCTTGCATGTGTCGCTTGTGTCCTTTCGAGCGAAGCGCGAAGAACCGTGCCGCGCGCATGTTCGTTAACGAGTGTACCCGCCTGCGGCCTAGCGTGCTCGTGCGGTCGCGTGCGCCCGCGCCCGCTCGTGCTCACGGCTACCGCTCGTCGGACAACGAAAGGGCGGCCCTGTTGGGGCCGCCCTCCCGGATACGTTCTATGTGGTTCGAGGCTCTACAGCTTGCGGACGTTGCTCGCCTGCTGCTTGCCGTTCTGGCCGGTGGTGATGTCGAACGCCACAGCCTGGCCCTCGTCGAGGGTCTTGAAACCGTCGCCCTGGATCTCGGAGAAGTGGACGAACACATCGTCGCCATCCTCACGCGAGACGAACCCATAGCCCTTGTCCGGATTGAACCACTTCACGGTACCTTCAGCCATTCCTAACCTACCTATCCGCCCCCACGGGGCACAACAATGCGGCCTGACCCGCCACCACGAAAGCGGAGGTCAGACCGCGAACGTGTGGGCCGTGAATCGACCCGCACAAAACTATACGCGAACATTTTCGCGATGTCTGCAACTGGGAGATCCCTCGTGCCCTCGTCCCTTGGGTCTGCGGCGTTCCCGGCCCCACTTTGCTGGTAGAATCAGGTGCCGGAGTGCGTGCGGCACGCTCGGCCCCGAACACCCGGAGAGGATCACGTGCGGATCCGCTCGATCATGCTCGCAGCAGTCGCAACCGTGGCCTTCTCGGTCCTCTACTTCGGCGCTGCGTCGACCGCCCTGGCCTTCAACGAGACCAACTGGGCAGGCGGCGCGATGTGCCAGACATGCCACACGGCGGGGATCGACGTACCCGGCATCAGCTGGGGACCGCACAGTGGCTACACCAGAAGCACCGACATCTGCACACTGTGCCACACCGTCCACGCTGCTCCCTCGAGCAACCATCTCTTGCCGGGCGAGACCATCAAGGCCACGTGTGCGACGTGCCACGACGGCAGCGGCGGACAGGGCGTCTACGGCACCATCAAGGCCCGCGGACTCACGGTGGGCGGCGAGCACACGGTCGAGGACACCTCCGTGGTACCGGGCGGGAGCACGCTCGACGGACGAAACGCCTCCATGTCGTTCGCGGGCGAGGGCGGCACGCTCACGTGCAGCGACTGTCACTCCCCGCACGGCAACGATGCGGTCACGCCGTTCCTCGGTGAGCGTCAGCGCTCGGCAGCGTCGATCGGCAACCACGACGTGAACACGTCGAACCGCCTGCTCAAGCGACGTCCGGGGGGTGTGACGACGCCGGTGGCCGAGTACGGTTCCGACTGGTGTCTGGCATGTCACAAGGGGCGTGCCTCCGACCTGCCCGCGGTCATGAACCACCCGGTGGAGTCGTCCGCCACGGTCGGGGCCCCCTACAACTACCGCGAGCTCGGCATCATCGGCCCGGGACCCTACCCGACCGCTGACACCGTGCTGGGCCCGGCAGGCATCAACACGAAGTACTCCGGCTACAACCGCGCGTATCTGATGCCGTACCCTCGCGCAGGCGCTCAGGCCGGACACCTGCCCATCTGCCAGCAGTGCCACGAGGACACCCGCGACGTCGGCGCTCTCACGGCCGACGGCACGCGGGCCACCCCCACCGAGACCTCGGTGACCGTCACCCTGGGCGCCGACGGACGCAACCCTGCCGACAACCCACGGTTCCAGAACTTCCCGCACGAGACGACCGGGTTCCGCCTGCTCGTCGAGGCAGACACGCTCTCATCCGGCGACGACCTGTGCACCAACTGCCATCCCCCGTCGGCGCTGCCGTAGTCGAGTGGCTCGTCAGCCGATGCACCGATCGGGCGTCTGAGCGTCAGACGATCTCGCGAAGCGCGTCGAGGAAGCGGTCGACATCGGCTGCGCTGCTGTACGGTGCGAGCCCGATCCGTACGCCCCCTGTGTCGCCCAGCCCGAGCCATCGCGACGCCTCGAGGGCGTAGAAGTTCCCCGCCGGCACGTTGATGTCGCGAGCCCCCAGCCGGGCCGCCACCTCCCGGGGCTCGATGCCGTCGACGGTGAAGAGCAAGGTCGGCGTGCGCCGTACCGCGCGTGAATACACGGTGATCCGCGAGTGCTGCGAGAGTCCCGCTTCGATGACGCGACGCAGGCCGTCCTCGTGCTCCGCCATCGCCGCGATCGAGCGCTCCAGCCGCGTGCGTCGCGGCGCGGACGAAGGACCCTCGAGGCCGGCGAGGAACTCGATGGCGGCGGTCGTGCCGGCGTAGAGCTCGAACGCCGGCGTGCCGAGCTCGAATCGCTCCGGAACGGTGTTCACCGACGGCAGCAGCTTGTCGGGCGCCAGCGTCTCGAGGAGCGCGGGAGATGCGACCACGATGCCGCAGTGTGGTCCGAAGAACTTGTAGGGAGAGCAGGCGTAGAAGTCTGCACCCATGTCGGCTACGTCGACGAACGCGTGGGCGGTGTTGTGGACCCCGTCGACGTAGAGAAGGGCGCCGCGCTCGTGCACCTTCGCGGCGATCTGCTTGATCGGTGGGCGCGTCCCGATGAGGTTGGAAGCAGCCGTGATGGCGACCAGTCGGGTTCGATCGGTGAGGTGCGCCTCGACAGCTTCGAGCGTGATCTCGGACGTGGCCGGGTCGAAGTCGATCCAGCGCACCTCCACGCCGACGCGCTGTGCGGCGATGAGCCACGGGCGGACGTTGGCGTCGTGATCGAGCCTGGTGACCACGATCTCGTCACCCGCCGCCCACGTCTTCGCGATCGTGCGCGAGAAGTCGAACGTGAGCTGCGTCATGCTGCGCCCGAAGACGACTCCTCCGGGGTCAGCGCCGAGCAGGTCCGCGACCGCCTGCCGTGCGGACAGGACGATGTCGTCGGTGCGGCGTTCGGCCATCGTGTTCGTCCCGCGCTGGTTCACGGCCGAGCGCAGCGTGTCACGGACAGCGTCGGCAACAACGGCAGGTACGAGCGAACCGCCGGGTGCGTCGAAGTGCGCCGCACCCTCGAGCAGCGCCGGGAACTGGCCTCGGACGGCTTCGATCGGGAACGTCACTTCACCGCGCCCCCCTGCGGTAACGAGCGCTTCCACTTGGCTGACGTGAGCGCCATCTGGACCAGACCGACGATCGCCCAGGCGATGATCGCCAGTCCTGCGACCGCAAGGAACTGCCGGACCGGGTCGCTGCGCCAACCCTCGTCAACCGCCATAAGCACCCAGTCGGCCGTCCACAGTCCGATGAAGAACACGCGTATGCCGATTCCCATCCGAGAACCACGCCACCTGTGCGACGTCTTGCACTCGGGGCAGACGAGCGTCATCCAGTCCGCGCCCTTGAGGGTCTCCTCGACGAGCGGTGCTGCGCAGGTGGGACAGGTGTAGGGGGTGTTCGGCGTGTCGACCGACTGCGCTGACATGAGGCCTCCTTCCACCGCCTCGGGGGCGGCATCAGCCAGAGTCTCAAGCGTACATCACTCCGCCAACGGGCAGTATCATTGGACCAGAGGGTACGCAGTGGGCAGCAGCTGGAGGGGAAGATGGGGACAGCGAGGTACGCTCTGGAACGTGGTGCGGAGAAGTCGCTCGAGATCTCCTTCGACGGCCCCATCTGGAAGAACACCCAGATACGACTCGACGGCGAGCTTGTGGGCTCGTTCCCCGACAAGAAGGCGTTCGCCGCAGGGGCTGCGTTCCCGCTGCCTGACGGATCGGTCCTGCACGCGCAGTTCGCCCATCGCATGCCGGTCCTCCTGCGCGACGGCGTGCCCGTGCCGGGTTCCGCGACCGATCCCGTCCAAACGCTGCGCACGGCGTGCGGGATTCTCTACGCCATCGCAGGATCCAACGTCGCGCTGGGACTGATCGCGTGGGGCTTCGAGTGGGAGTACCTGCGGACCATGAGCTACGGGCCGGTGTCGATCGCCGTCGGGTTGGTCCTCTTCGTGCTGGGCTTGCTCGCGCAGCGCCGCTCCGTGGTCGCGCTGATAGCCGCGATCGGCGTCGCGTCACTCCACATGGCGTTCGTGGTTCTGTGCGGCTTCGTGGCCGGGGTCATGGTCACGGAGGACACGTTCCTGCTTCGATGGGCCGCGCTGATGCTCGAGTACATGTCGGTGCCGCTCGGATTCTTGGGGGGCGGCATCTTCGCGCTGATACCGCTCGGCCGGGCCGTGGGCGCGATCCGTCAGCTCAAGAAGGGGTAGCGGCCACTGCAGGCGGTCACCTTCGCGCTGGACATCGGTGTCGATCCCGCGCAGGAAGCCCGGCATCTGCTTCACCGGCACGATGGGCACCAGCTCGACGCGGTCGGCGCAATCGAGCCGCCGGCCTACTTGAGCAGCCCTCGCCCTTGGAGGTCCTTCTGGTACGCGGTGATCGCCTTCAGCGAGAGCTCGTGCAACCGCGCAGACTCCTCTTTCGCCCCGACGGCCCAGACCTCGAATGACTTGACCTCGGCCTCCATCGCTTCGAGGAACAGCCTGTGCGCGTCCGCCAACTCATCCGGCGGCTCGATCTGCTTGGCTCGCGACTGCAACCCGATGAAGTCGGTAACGACCTCCGGATCTCCGGGAGTGGCGTTCCAGCGATCGACTATCGCGTTCCACTCGTTTGTGATCCCGCTGGTCTGAACGGTGTAGGCCTCCTGCGGATCCGGCCCACACCCGACCATGACCGTCGCGGACAGCAGCGCTACGGCGAGAAGACACGCAACCTTGTGCGTCATACCGCACCCCCGTCGATCCCCCCGGGACGCCACCCTCGGGCTCTCATCATCTCAGTACCAGCGCACACTCGGCACCGGTCTACTTCTGCAGCTTGCCACCCAGCGCTTGCTGGACCTTCGACAAGTCCCCACCGCGGCTGACCAGCCAGTTGGGCCCCTGGAGGACCGTTGGGTCCTCGACACCGCTGCTCTTGGCCGAGGAAAGCCAGACAGTCACGTACTCCCCCATGGTGGGTACACCGGCCGACGGGAAGACCGTGATCGTGCCGAACCCGTCACCGAAGTTGACCTCTGCGCTCTTGGCCATGACCGTGCCGGCAGGGCCCGCCTGGTCCCCTTCGTCGATGAGGGCCACGGCATCGACCCCGCCGGCCTTCATCGCGTCATACACAGCCTGGGGACTGTCGTAGCTCGTGGCCTCTTTCGCGCTCGCATTCAGGCTGTCGGTGCTCGGAGTGCAGCCCGCGGCCAACACGACACACAGGACCATCCCAAGCAGCACGGCTCGTCTCAACATGTCGATACCCCCGGTCCACAGGACGATTGCGCATCAACTTCCCCATCGGTGAGAAGGATACCCCTTCAGTGGGAGACGTCCCCGGCTGACCCGGATCAGGACATGAGAAGAGGCCCCGACGCTGCGTGCGCCGGGGCCTTCGTGATCTCGCTTGTGGGCCATAGTGAATGAGTTTCGAACGACCGTAGGCCCTAGTGCCGCTTTGAGACCATTGTGATGGCGGCGATGATCTCGGGCTCCTCGACCTTGGTCCTGACGCTGTTCTCGGTTGTGCGCGCGGGAGGTTCGGGGGCATCGAGGCCCACCACCCCAAGCAGCTCCCCGCTTGCCGCATCGACAAAGACGACGGTGGCATAGCCCCGCCATGCCTCACCCTTCTGGGTGTAGCCGTCCTTGTAGGTTCCCACGCGGATGTCCCCGTAGCTCACGAACACCAGTGTCCGAGCGTCTGCCGCGCTCTCCGCGCGAACGTCTTGCGACAACTCCTCGTAGCATCGTTCGTAGAATCTGTAATCCCCCGCGGCGAGCCCGACTCTTGGGTTCTCGAAGGGCACGATCCCTGGTTCCACAGTCGACGTCATCTCGGGGTTCGCCGCCTGCCAATCGGTGACCTCATGCCAGCGCTTTCCTTGCGGGCGGAAGTCCGCCCCGTACTTCTCGACGAGCGGCTTGAACTCCTTGGGCGTCGACCCCATCGCCCAGCGCCACACTGCCGTGCAGCCTCCACCGATAAGAGCGAGAATCGCGAGCAGAACGAGGCAACTCATGACCGTCTCACGGGCCTTCTGGCTCTTCGGCGTCGACACGGGTGACCCCTTTCCTCACCGGTGAAAGCCGCTCCCCATCGGAGCTATCGTACTCCGTTCGGAGCATGGCAGTCCCGAGATGCGACGCTTCAGTCAACCCGACGAACAAGGACCATGCGGTCTGCCCACCCGAAATGACAGGAGGCCCCGGAGAATCGTCCGGGGCCTCCCTCTGTTTGTCTGGTGGGCCATGGTGCAGGAGCTTGGGACCTCAGCCGCCTAACGTTGATGCGCATGAGCCTCAGGGGCGGTCGCGATTACGCAACGGTGACGACGATGCTCCCCAACTTCTGACCGGTCTCGGCATACCGGTGAGCCTCGACCATCTGCTCAAGTGGATAGCACCGGTCGATGACCGGGCGTAGCTTCCCTGATTCGAGCAGGTCTCGCAGGTGGGCCAAGTCCTCGCTCGTTCCGCTCGACGCCCCGAGCACCACCCGCTTCCCGCTCCCCCTCTTGGCCCACTGGGCGCGACAGAGCTGCAAGAACCCGGGATTGGCCATGAGCAGGCATCCGTTCTCGGTCAGCAGCCGCACCATGCGACCAGACGGTGTGTTGCGGACGACGTCGAAGATGACGTCGTAGGTCTCAGGGCTGTCGGTGAAGTCCTCCTCGGCGTAGTCGATGACGCGGTCCGCGCCGATGGCACGCAGCATCTCCAGCTTCGACGCGCTGTCCACGGCGGTCACGTGAGCACCGAGGATCTTAGCGAGTTGGACCGCGAACGTGCCGAAGCTCCCGCCCGCTCCGTTGACCAGGACCCTCTGTCCGCTCCCGACGTTCGCCTTCCGCAGGAGCTGTAGCGCTTCTCCGCCCCCATAGGGTACGGCCGCGGCCTCCTCGTAGCTCAGGTTCGCCGGCATCGTCGTGATCGCCCCGGCTTCGGGGTTCTCGCGCAGGCAGATGTACTCCGCGTACGCTCCACGGCTGATGGGCGTTGCCGCGAAGACCCGGTCGCCCTTGCTGAGCGAACGGACGTCCTTGCCGACCGACTCGACGTCACCGGCAAGCTCGTGTCCGAACACGGGTTGCCTTGGGCGGGCGATGCCGAGCACCAGCCACATCGGCACCCAGACCCACGAGGGGAAATCGAGTCTTCGCAGCTCGCAATCGGCCGCGCCCACCGTCGTGGCGCGCATTCGAACCAGCACTTCGCTGTCCTTGGGAACCGGCATCCGCACGTCCCTGAGTTGAAGGACGTCCGGCGGTCCGTAGCGCGTGCAGACTACTGCTCTCATGGGTCTCCGGTTCGTGTGTTCGCAGTGCTCCGAATCCGTCCGTCCGAGAATGCTTCGGCGGTGTGCGCGAGACTCCCCCAAACATAGCAGAAGGCCCCGACGCTGATGCGCCGGAGCCTTCGTGATCTCGCTGGTGGGCCATACTGGATTTGAACCAGTGACTTCATCCGTGTGAAGGATGCACTCTCCCGCTGAGTTAATGGCCCGAGCGCGCCCCTGGATCGATGCGAACACCAGGCCGGGAGCGGCGAAAGGTATTGTAACCGCAGCGCAGCGCGCGGGGAACCCCGGACGGCGCTCTAGACTTGGCAGAACGAGTAGCCGCCCGGGTGCCCGGAATGCCAGCGCCACGCGTCCTCGATGATCGCGCGCAAGTCCTCGTGCGCGGGCGCCCACGCGAGATCGCGGCGTGCGCGGCCGTGCGAGGCCACGAGCTCCGGCGGATCACCCTCGCGGCGCGGGCCGAAGACGATCTCCACGTTCTTGCCGGTGACCTCGGCGCACGCACGGATGACTTCGAGGTTGGAGAACCCTTCGCCGTTGCCGAGGTTGAACACGCCGCCCTCGCCGCCGGCGTGCAGGCGCTCCAGCGAGAGGCGGTGCGCTTCGCCGAGGTCGCACACGTGGATGTAGTCTCGCACGCACGTGCCGTCGGGCGTGTGGTAGTCGTCCCCGTACACCTCGAAGTGGGTCTCGCCCTCGGCCATGGCGCGAAGGATGCGCGGGATCAGGTGCGTCTCGGGCTCGTGGTCCTCGCCCATCGCCCCGTCGGGCCACGCGCCGGCCACGTTGAAGTAGCGAAGCCGGATGGCGCGAAGGCCGTGCGCGCGCTCGAACCACTCGAGCATCGTCTCGAACGCCAGTTTCGAGGCACCGTAGGCGTTGACCGGCTCCGTGGGGGCGTCCTCGGTGACGGGCACGGTAGCGGGCACGCCGTAGACCGCGGCGGTCGACGAGAAGACCATCGCGCGAACATCGTGCTCGACCATCGCCTCGAGCAAGACGAGCGGTGCCGAGGCGTTGTTGTGGAAGTAGCGTCCGGGGTCGCGCTGGGACTCGGCCACCTCGATGTAGCCGGCCAGGTGCATGACGGCGTCGCAGCCGGGGAGCAGGCGATCGAGCATGCGGCGGTCGCCCACGTTGCCGATCTCGAAGCGCGCGCGCCGGTCGACGGCGTCGCGGTGGCCGTTCTCGAGGGTGTCCAGCACGATGGGCTCGTGGCCGGCGTCGATGAGCATGCGCGTCGTGATCGAGCCGATGAAGCCGGCACCCCCCGTGACCAGCACTTTCATGCGTGGAGCCTCTCGTCTTGCGTTCGGGACGTTGCGTGGTTCACATGGTGGGGCATCCGGGGGCGGGGCGCCAGCGCAGGCGAAGAGCGCAGAATCTCGAGACGCTTTTCGCGAAATCGGCCCTGCGTTGCTGATTCTTGCCATTAATCGCAATTCCGTGCAAGGCAGGGCCGAATTCCGCGACGAAGGCTTTGATCTCTTACGACCGTTCGTCGCCCGCGACCCGCCGCGAGCGGGCGGGCGACTCCGCCGCGAACTACGGCCGGGCGGTCACCACGAGGTCGACGTCACAATCGAGCGCCTGCAGCAGCGCCAGCACCTTGTCCACGGACTTGCGGTAGTTCGTCTGGTCGAGCAGGCGGTAGAACTGCGCGGGCGATGTCCCGAGGCGCCGGATGATCTCCCTGTGCGACAGCGCACTCGCCGCGAGTCGATCCTGCGCCTCGATCGTCAGCCGGTAGAGCAGCGCGTCACGCATGTACGCAGGCTCACGGTTGTAGTCGAACGCCATATCCATCAGCACGAGCCCCTCGCGCCCGGATCTCAGACGATACGTGATGCCCTGCCCCGCCAACTCCTCGTCGATGAACATCTCGACCACGGGGTCCGACCTCGTAGGCACCGGATCGGCCTTCGAATAGGGATATGCGAACTCGCCTCGGGGAGTCACCAACTCGAATACCCGTCGCCGGTTGTTGAGTCGCGCGGATTCGATCCTCACAGCAAGCCCTCCCGTCTGAGCGCGCCGATCAGCTCGCGGATCCTGCGAGACGTCTCGCCGTCCATGAGGTGGCCGTGCTCCAGGTCCCACCTTGCGACTGCCTTCCCGTCACGAAAGACGTGCACGTGACGAGGCTCGTGGTCGCCCTTCCATGTGACGAAGACGTAGCCGCCTCGGCGAACCCTCGTCATGAGTAGATGCTACCTTGCGCGGTAACGCTTTGCAACGCTGAGGATGAATGCTCCATGGGCGCGACGGTACGCGTCAGACCTTACCGGGTTCTCTCCAGAATCCGACCGCGGGCCGCGAACGGGACCGCGACCCCGCCCCTCAGTACCCCGCCAGCGGCAGGATCCCGCAGCCAAGCGCCTCGACGACGCGCGCAGCCACGCGGTCGTCCCAGCGCTCGGGCACCGCCCAGTCACGCGACGCCGCCATCGCCTCGGCCAGCCCGGCCTCGATCGCGCCGCGCTCGGCGGGCACGAGCCGGTTCGACCCGACCTCCAGCGTCACCTGGCGCTCGGTGTTGCGCCGCACCGTCACGCACGGCACTCCGACCATGCACGACTCCTCCTGCACTCCCCCGGAGTCGGTCACGATGGCCGCCGCGTCGCACTGCAGCGAGAGCATGTCGAGGTACCCCACCGGATCGACCGGCCGCAACGAACCGCCGCCCGCCGCACCGGCCATGCCCGCGGCCTCCAGCTTCGGCAGGGTGCGTGGGTGCACCGGGAACAGCACCGGCAGCGAGCAGCCGTCCAGCGCGCCGACGATGGCCGCGAGCGCCTCCGGCGCGTCCACGTTCTCGGGGCGATGTGTGGTCGCAAGCACGTAGGCGCCCGCCTCAAGCCCGAAGCGTCCGCACGCACCGCGCTCGCGCGCACGCCCCACGTTGCGCACCACGGACTCCGCCATGATGTTGCCGACGAAGTGCACGCGGTCCGCGCTCACGCCCTCCGCGGCAAGATGCTCCAGCGCATCGCGCGTAGGCGCCAGCAGCATGGACGACAGCTGATCGGTCACCAGCCGGTTGACCTCCTCGGGCATCGACATGTCGCCGCTTCGCAGCCCGGCCTCGAGATGCACCACGGGCAGCCCGATCTTGGCGGCGGCCAGCGCGCCGGCCAGCGTGGAGTTCACGTCGCCCACCACCACGACGGCGTCGGGCTTCTCGGCGGCGAACAGCTCCTCGAGCCGCATCATCGCGGTGCCGGTCTGCACGGCGTGCGTACCGGAGCCCACGCCGAGGGACCAGCGCGGCTCGGGGATGGCCAGATCGGCGAAGAAGACGTCGGAGAGCGCGGCATCGTAGTGCTGGCCGGTGTGCACGAGCCCGGCGTCGATGCCGGCGGCGGCCAGCGCCGGCATGAGCGGCGCGACTTTGATGAAGTTGGGACGGGCTCCGACCACGACGATCAGGCGCATAGAGGGACCCCCGGGAGGAAGGCGAGCGAACACGTCGGGGTCATTGTAGCGCGAGCAGTCCGGTCAGCCGGTCTCGGTGCCCTGCGCAGCACCTGCGATCCTGCGCAACGGGAGGAACATCGCCGTCGCGCCGGCCACCCGCGGACGACCCTGCAGCGGGACCATCGGCTCGAAGCCCAGGCCCTCATAGAAGGACGCGCGGGACTTCAGCGCATCCACGATGACGGCGGTGCAGCCGAGGTCGGTGCGCATACGCAGGGCCACCAGCAGGACCTCGCGCACCAGCCTCCGTCCGAGCCCCCGCCCCTGGTACCGCGAGTCGACAGCCAGGCGCGCCAGGCGCAGTACGGGAACCGGATGCTTCGGCAGTCGCCGACGCTCCAGCTCACTGAGTTCATCACCGTCCACAGAGCCGGGAACCACCGTGGCATACCCGACGACCCGCTCGTCGTCCACGGCCACGATCGTCACACCGACGTGGTGACGGAACTGGTACTGGCCCGCGTACTTGCGGATGAAGTCGTCGAAGTCGGGATCCCCGCAGCTGAATCCCGAACGCTCGTCGTCCGGCTGGAGCCGGCGGATGCGCACCGGTCCTACTCGCCGCTCATCAGGCGTCGGAGCTCTTCGGTGGGCGGCTCGTCCGACTCAGAGGCGTCAACGAAGTGCAGGAAGTCGTCGTGCGACAGCACGATACGAGTGGGGATGATCGCGTCGGCCGGCAGCTCCT
The DNA here is from genome assembly GCA_030651905.1 of Coriobacteriia bacterium. Classification (GTDB taxonomy): domain Bacteria; phylum Actinomycetota; class Coriobacteriia; order Anaerosomatales; family PALSA-660; genus JANYAK01. Next base: position 6,088 of record JAUSBS010000088.1, on the reverse strand, counting down.
CAAGCGCGTCAAGATGGTGCGTGAGGGCGTCTTCGATCACGCGGGCCTTGGTCATACCCGTCTCACGAACGAACCAGTCGAGACGCTGCTTGGTCTCGTCCGAGATGTATGCCGATATCTGTGTGTCCCTGGCCATGATCGCCTCCTGTAGAGAACTCTACAGTTTTGTAGCCCGGGCCGCAATCGAGCGCGCCCGTGGCCGATACGGCCCGCGACTCTCCCTGGCGATCAGCTCACCGGCGTCGACGAGTTCCGGATGCGCGGACAGGTCGCGAAGGTACCTGTCTGCCATCGCGTTGGGCAGGACTGTTCCGCGCTCCCACCGCGTGACCAGCCCGACACTGACCCCGACCCTCGACGCAAGCTGACATTGAGTGAGGCCCAATCCGCGTCGGATCGCCGCCACGTCATCGCCCGAAAGGCGCCCCAGCTCCTGTCGGGCGGCAGCGTTCGCCGCCCGCAGGATGTCATCGACCTGACCAGCCGAGAAGTACTCCTCCCCGCACGCGCTGCACCGGTTGTACGTGAAGCCCGCGACCCGATACGCGCGCCCCGCTATCGCCTGATCTATGGGGTCGGAAGTCACGACGATCGCCCGCTGCCCACACGACGGGCACTGGGAACCCTCATCCTTCGGCCACTTCATTGGAGTCTCCCTAGTGATCCTCGCCGTCGCGGCAGAACGACACCACGTACAGGTCCCCGTCCTCATCCAGCGTGAACTTGACGTACAGGCGCCGACCACGGCACCACGGACGGTACGAGTCCAGATGTGAACCGGGACGATGCGAGTCCGGTACGGACTTGTAGAGGTCACTCGTCCTGAGGGCACAGAGGCACTCGGCCACGAGGTCACAGTCCCACGACTGAGCAGCCAGGTACCTGTGAACCCGTCGAGTGACCGCGTAGCGATCCTCCAGCACGAGTGCTCTGACCATGCCCAGGCTGTAGCGCCGTGCCAACCTTCCGACCATGACCACCCCTCAAGCAGTCCAACGTGCGAGAGGGGTTCTCACCGCCGTAATCTACCACTCTGGTGGTTTTCGTGCAAGGGGTCTGCCGCACGCGCCCGCGTCAGCGGGCGCGTGAAAGGTCTAGTACACGCCCCGGGCGAGCAGCACCCCCGGCAGGGGCGGCCGCGGGCTCAGCGGCGCGGCCTGTACGGCCCGCGCGACTCCCGTGCCACCGGCTGGACGACCTCCGTCACCAGCTCCGGGTGCGACCACAGCAGGCGCATCAATCGATCCGCCACCGCCGGCTGGATGACCGTTCCCCGCTCCCAGCGACCGGTCGTGCCGGGACTTGCGCCGAGAGCGCCGTCGAGCGCCGTCTGGGTCAGCCCCAGGTCCAGCCGGAGGCGCACGATGTCGTCCGGAAACAGGAGTCCGCGCTCCACGCGAGCCTGATCGGCGGCCTGCGCGTGGATGGCATCGACCTGACCCGCGGCGTAGTACTCCTCACCGCACGCGGAGCATCGATCATATTCGAAGCCCTCGACGACGTAGGAACCGTCCCGGAACTCGACGGTCACCGGGTCGTTGGTGGTCTCCACGGCCTGCGCTCCGCAGACCAAGCACGGCGTCCGCCCCTGTGTTGCGCTCACCTTCACGACCTCTCAGTGCTCCTCGCCGTCCACGCAGAATGAGAGAAGGACTTGAGCCCGGCGATGCACTCCACGACGTCGTGCTCCTTCCAGTCGTGCAGGGCCATATGGCGCCGCACCCTGAGAGTGATCACGAACCGCCCGTCAAGGAACGCCCGCCGAACGCTCACCAAGGAGTACCGGGGCACGCGTCTCTCGCGTGCGTCGCCACCTCGCATGCCGCCCCTCCCTGTCGCACGGGTCTACCGCGCGAGAGGGGCTCGCTACCGGCATGTAGCATCTTGCTTGTTTTCGCGCAATGGCCGAGGATCGCCCGTGCCAGCGGGCGCGAGGGCTTCCGCCCTCAGTACGCCCCGCGCGCGAACAGCACCGCCGGAACCATCCGTCCCGACACCTGCCCACAGCCCGCAACCGGTGCCGTTACTCGGACCAGAGAGAGCCGATCGGCGCGGCCCACATGTGCTTTCCGAACGGTGCCGTCAGAGTCCCCGTGTGCAGCAGGACTCCGCGGTGGAACCGCGCGCCGGCTGCAGCGCTCAGGGCACGCAGTCCTGCGAAATCGGCCATGGTCGGCGTCGGGGACGCCTTGACCTCGATGCCCACGACGCGGCCGGAGGCGTCCTCCAAGACGATGTCGACCTCGTCCGTGTCGGTCCGGTAGTGCAGCACTTCGATGCCGAGGGCATGCCACGTCGCCTGGCGCACGAGTTCCGACGCCACGAACGACTCGAGCACGGGACCGAGCAGGTTCGGATCCTCGAGCAGACGCCTCTCGTCGACCCGGAGCAGGTGGCACAGCAGGCCACTGTCGACCAACAGCGGCTTGGGGCGCTTGCCGGAGCGGCGCGCCACGTCGGGGGACCAGGCGGGAACGAGCCGCAGCAGGAACGACGCGACCAGCAACCCGACGTAGCGGTCCAGAGTCGCCCGCTTGATCTCCGTCAGGCGCCCGATCTCAGCAAGGTTGAGCAGCTGCATCGAGCGCGACCCCAGCGCTCTCAAGAGTCGCGGGATGGCCAGCCTGTCGGCGATCTCCGAGATGCGCGGCACGTCTCGCTCGACTATGCGCACCACGTAGTCTGTCATCCAGCGCTCACGCGGCCCACCCGGTTCCAGTGCCACGGCCTCGGGGAATCCCCCGCGAACGATGCGCCCGATCAACTCCGCACGGTCGACGCCGTGAGTGTCACCAAGCGGTCCGTCCAGCGCGAAGAGCTGATCGATGAAGTGCTCGGGGGCACCTGAGATCTCGCCCTGCGTGAACGGCCACAGTGTGACCGTGCGAGCACGACCGGCAAGCGACTCGGAGACGGCGGGCATCAGAAGAGGATCGGCCGAGCCGGTGAGCAGAAACCGCCCAGGGCGCCTGTCGGAATCAACGGCCAGCTTGATGGCCCTGAACAGGTCCGGCGCCAATTGGACCTCGTCGATCACGATCGGACCGGTGGCAAGCGATGCGATGAAGCCCTGCGGGTCACCGAGAGCGGACTCCAGCACACCGAAATCATCCAGCGTGTAGTAGGTCGCGGGGTGACGAGTGGCGATCATCTCGCGCACCAGCGTGCTCTTGCCCGCCTGCCGCGGTCCCGTCACCACGGTCACCGGCGCCTCCGACAGTGCAGCAAGAAGCGTCTTGGTGATTCCCCGGTCTCGCAGTGCCTGACGCATGGTGCCCCTCCCCACGTGCCTTCCCATCACGTGGTAAGTAATTTACCACGGCATGGTAAGCGTGTCACGGTCTAGATCTCGACAGCCACGAAGGCGAAGCCAGAGCCGAGCTCAAGCAGGAAACGCTGCATCTCGTCGATGATGGCGCGCTCCAGGTCCGCCTCGCTGTGCGCTGAGTCGAGACCGAGGAAGTCGAGCACGTACGGGTGACAGCGTGCGGACGCTCCAGTGATCCCGAGCCGTGAGGGCCTCATAGAAGCTACGCTCATCCGCATCCTCGAGCATGATGAGCTGCACGAGGTGACTCCACGTCAATTGTCCAGACGCTGTCTGGACAATTGAGCACGACGGGTACAGTTCTGCGAACCGCAGCATCGATGCGAGATTGGCGCGCGAATACCCGCGCCCGTAGCGCTCCGTCAACCGCTCCGCCAGCCGCCGCACGACCTGTTGCCCGTAGGCCCCGCGGGCCCCATCGAGCACGTCCTCCCGGATGCGCCGCCCGATGCCCCAGTAGAGCATCGTGAGCTCGGCATTGACCGTCACCGCCACCCGCCCGCGAGCAGCCTCGATGAGCGTCGTGACATCACCGAAGAGCGACTCCTCCACCGGGACGCCGGGCGCGGTGCTGCTGTGATCATCGATCATGAGTCTCAACCTCCAATGCATCTGGAGGGAGACTCCCGAGGGCGAGATCAGCCTACCACGCCGCTGTGACACGCAAGCGCCCGCAACGAATGGGAGGGACCCGAAGGTCCCTCCCATGGGCGACGGTGCCGGGACTCCCAGTCCCCGGATCACTTGTGTACACATCCGAGTCGCCGTGCACGGCTTCTCGAAGGTACGTGGTCGAGGGGAGCGGGCTTGCGCCCTTTTCCACCTCACCGTCGCGTCGATTATAGGCCACCAGTGAAGGTTGACGCCAGAACGTGGGCTCGCCGAGCCAACGATCGTCGATGCTCCCCGGCGCTCCAGCCGAACAGGGTCGCCACGAAGGTGCGCTGGTCCTGCGGGAACTCGTCGATGGCTACAAGTCGTCGAAGGAGACGCCCGCGGCGCGCATCAGATGAGCGAGCAAGCCCGCCTTGAGGTCCCGACCATGGTGCACAGGAATCGAGAGACGCGCGGTGTCGCCGGACCGGCCGTGGATGTGGTGGCTACCCTGAACTCGCGGCAGAACCCAGCCCTTGCGCTCGACCGCTCTCGCCAGGCGTCGACCGCTCACGGACCTCAAATCGCGACGTCGACGACCCTGTCGTGCTCGCCGACACAGAGACTCTCGACATCGACCGATAGACACCCCGCGATGGCCTCGCGGAGGTTGTCGAGAAGGTCCTCGATCGTCTCGCCCTGACTCGCGCAGCCGGGGAGGCTGGGGACCTCGCCCCAGTACCCGCCCTCATCCGCGATGTGAACAATGGCCTTGAGCTGCACGGGGCCCACCTCCGGCGACGCCGAACCGAACCGAACGCACGCATTATATCCCCTCCTCTCAGGTCGTCAGGGACCAGCATGCGCGCGGCGACTTACCATTGCCTGACCGCTGCCCAAATCGGCTCCGCCATGCGTCGCCCCTCACTCCCCCGCCCCCAACTGCCCGGCCGCGGCCACCAGCCTTCGCCGCATCTCATCACGCATGGGCTCGGTGATGTAGCGAGCGGCGCGGATCTCACCGCTGTCGAGTCCAAGCAACGCCGTTTGCTGCGGTCCCTTGCTGGTGCACAGGATCAGTCCGATGGGCGCTTCGTCGCCGGGGACGCGCTCGTAGCGGTCGAGCCAGCGCAGGTAGAGCTCCATCTGACCCTTGTCACCGGGCTGGAGCTTGCGGGTCTTGAGTTCGACGGCCACGAAGCAGCGCATCACGTAGTGGTGGAAGAGCAAGTCCAGGTAGTAGTCGTCCCCGTCGACCGTGACGCGCTTCTGGCGCGCCACGAAGGCGAAGCCGGTGCCGAGCTCGAGCAGGAAGCGCTGCATCTCGTCGATGATCGCACGCTCCAGGTCCGCCTCACTGTGGGCTGAGTCGAGGCCCAGGAAGTCGAGTACGTACGGGTCGCGGAGGGCCAGCGTCGGTGCGGTGTCGCCGCCGACGACATCAGCGAGGTCGGCGGCAAGGGCAGCGGGGTCGCGACCCGCGAGCGCGCGCTGGTAGAGGCGTCGCTGGATCTGCCGTGCGAGCTCGCGCTTCGACCAGCGGTCTCGCGCCGCGAGCGCCTCATAGAACCGGCGTTCGTCGGTGTTCTCCAATGCGATGAGCTGCAGTAGGTGGCTCCACGTCAATTGTCGCGCCAGCGGCGCGACAATCTCACGCGACTCATAGATGGCTGCGAACTGCACCATCCTGAAGAGTCGGCTGCGCGAGTAGCCGCGCCCATACCGAACTGTCAGCCGCTCAGCCAGGCGCGTGACCACGGCCCTGCCATACTCCGGCTTCTCAAGCCCGAGCACGTCCTCCCGGATGCGCCGCCCGATGCCCCAGTAGAGCATCGTGAGCTCGGCATTCACGGTGATGGCCACCCGCCCGCGAGCAGCCTCGATGAGCGTGGTGACGTCACCGAAGAGCGACTCCTCCACCGGGACGCCGGGCGCGGTGCTGCTGTGATCGTCGATCATGGGTCTCCTCCTCCAATGCATCTGGAGGGAGACTCCCGAGGGTGAGATCAGCCTACCACGCCGCTGTGACACCGGACGCGCCCGCGCCAGCGCGCGCGTGAAAGGTCTAGTACGCCCCGCGCGCGAACAGTACCGCCGGCACAGTCCGCAGCATGAGCCCGAGGTCGAACCCGACCGACCAGTTCTCGATGTAGAAGAGGTCCAGCC
>JAUSBS010000087.1 GCA_030651905.1 Coriobacteriia bacterium | reverse complement strand
CGCGTGCCCCTTTCGCGGGTCTGATACGCCCGAAAGCAGGTCTTCCACGTGGCCAACATCCTCCAGCGCCTCCTCACCATGGGCGAGGGCAAGCAGAAGCGCGAGATAGAGCTGATCGTCGAGCAGGTCAACGCCTTCGAGCCCGAGATGCACGCGCTCACCGACGACGCGCTGCGCGCCAAGACCGACGAGTTCCGCACGCGCTTTGCGGATGGCGAGACGCTGGACGAGCTCCTGCCCGAGGCTTTCGCCGCGGTGCGCGAGGCGTCCATCCGCTCGCTGGGCATGCGCCACTTCGATGTGCAGATCTTCGGCGGGGTCGTGCTGCACCGGGGCACCATCGCCGAGATGAAGACCGGCGAGGGCAAGACGCTCGTGGCCACGCTGCCGGTCTACCTCAACGCGCTCACCGGCCGCGGCGTGCACCTCGTCACCGTCAACGACTACCTGGCCGCGCGCGACGCCACGTGGATGGGCAAGCTCTACCGTTTCTTGGGCCTCGAGGTGGGTGTCATCCCGGCCGACGAGAACACCGAGGCGCGCCGCGAGGCCGCCAAGGTGGGCATCACCTACGGACTGACCGAGGACCGCGACGCCCGCAAGCGCGCGTACGCGGCCGACGTCACCTACGGCACCAACGCGGAGTTCGGCTTCGATTACCTGCGCGACAACATGGCCGTCTACCCGGACGATCGCGTCCAGCGCGGCCACTACTACGCCATCGTCGACGAGGTGGACTCCATCCTCATCGACGAAGCGCGCACCCCGCTCATTATCTCCGGCCAGGGCGAGCGCTCCGCGGACACGTACCGCAGCTTCGCCAAGGTCGTCCCTCGCCTGAAGATGGGCGAGGACTTCGAGATGGAAGAGGAGAAGCGCACCATCTGGGCCACCGAGGACGGGCTTGCCAAGGCGGAGTCCATGCTCGGCATCAAGGACCTCTACTCCGCCGACCCCTCCGGCCAGTTGGTCAACCACCTCCAGCAGGCCCTTCGCGCACAGTTCCTGTTCAAGAAGGATGTGGACTACGTCATCGCCGACGGCGAGGTCAAGATCGTCGACGAGTACACCGGCCGCGTCATGGAAGGCCGCCGCTGGTCCGAAGGGCTGCACCAGGCCATCGAGGCCAAGGAGAAGGTGCACGTCAAGGAAGAGAACCAGACGCTGGCCACCGTCACCATCCAGAACTACTTCCGCATGTACGAGAAGATGGCCGGCATGACCGGTACGGCCGTCACCGAGGACGCGGAGTTCCGCGAGATCTACAGCCTGCCCGTGCTGGCCATCCCGCCCAACCAGCCGGTCGCCCGCGCCGACGAGGACGATCTGGTCTACCGCACGGTGGAAGCCAAGTACGACGCGGTGGTGGAAGACATCGTGGCGCGCGCCGGTGAGGGCCAGCCCTGCCTTGTCGGCACGATCTCGGTGGAGAACTCGGAGCACCTCTCGCGCCTGCTCGACAAGCGCGGCGTGAAGCACAACGTGTTGAACGCCAAGCGCCACGACCGCGAGGCGCATGTCGTTTCGCAGGCCGGTCGCCTCGGTGCCGTCACCATCGCCACCAACATGGCCGGACGAGGCACGGACATCGTGCTGGGCGGCAACCCCAACGAGCTGTACAAGGACATCCTGATCGACCGCGGCGTCAAGGTGGACGAGGCCACGCCCGAACAGGAGGAGTCGGCCCGCGCTCGTGCGCGCGAGATCTGCGCGGCCGAGCACGAGCAGGTCGTGGCCGCCGGCGGCCTGGCCGTCATCGGCACCGAGCGCCACGAGTCGAGGCGCATCGACGACCAGCTCCGCGGCCGTGGCGGCCGCCAGGGCGACCCGGGCCTCAGCCAGTTCTACCTCTCGCTGGGCGACGACCTCATGCGCCTGTTCGGCGGGGACCGCATGGACTCCATCAGCCGTCTCATGGAGCGCACGCAGATCCCGGACGACATGCCCATCCAGGCCGGCCTCGTCAGCAAGGCGCTTTCGGGCGCCCAGAAGAAGGTCGAGCTCATCAACTTCGCCGCCAGAAAGCACGTGCTGGAGTACGACGACGTCATCAAGGTCCAGCGCGAGACCATCTACGGCGAGCGCAACGCCATCCTCGACGGCAAGGACATCCACGGCCGCGTCCAGGACATGATCGAGTCCACGGTGCTCGAGGGCGTGCTGTCCTTCTGCCCCGAGAAGACGTACTCGGAGGAGTGGGACTGGCCGGGCCTGAAGGCGTGGGTCACCGACCTCACCGGCTCCGACCTTGACGTTGAGGCTGAGCGTGAGGCTTCCGACAACGGGCACGCGCTGGCGATGCTGCTGGCGGAGCGCGCGCTGGCCCGCTACCAGGAGCGCGAGGACGAGCTTGGCCCCGAGCAGCTCCGCGACCTCGAGCGCTTCGTCATGCTCAACGTCATCGACCGCAAGTGGCTCGACCACCTCAACGAGCTGGACTACCTGCGCGAGGGCATCGGACTTCGCGCCATGGGCCAGCGCGACCCGGTTGTGGAGTACAAGAACGAGGCGTTCGACATGTTCGCCGCCATGGTCGGCGGCATCAACGAGGACTTCCTTCGCACGATCTTCCACATCGCGGTGGTGCAGGAGCCCGTGATGCAGTCCGCCGCCGCCCGCGAGGTCAGCTACACGGCACCCTCGGAGTCGTCGATCTTCACCGGCGCCGTGGCCACGGCCGACACGTTCGGCGGCAACACGAGCCCCGACGCGATGGCCGCCACCGCGGCCGCCGTGGGCGGCAAGGCCGCCACGGTGGTCAAGGACAAGGACGACGCGTGGGCGAACGCGGGCCGAAACGACCCGTGCCCCTGCGGCAGCGGGAAGAAGTACAAGAAGTGCCACGGAGCCAGCGCGTAGGCAGGCTCGCGCGGTCGCACGACCCACTCCCGGATCTCCCGCCCCACCTGTCGTATGGCCTCATGGTGATGTATAGTCGTACATCACATGCTGCGGGCCTGCGGCACGATTCTGGTCAGGAATCGGAAAGGATCCGGTAGGAGGCGACGTCTACCATGGCACGCATGACACGCACACAGATCATGCTCGACCCCCGACAGATGGACCTGCTCGCGCGGGAGTCGAAGGCGAGAGGCGAGAGCAAGTCGGAGCTCATCCGGCAGGCGATCGACGCCGCCTACGACCACGACGCGGACAAGGCGCGGCGCAAGGCGGCGCTGGAGCGCTTCCTCACCAGGGAGCGGCCGCCGCTGGACCAGATCGGCCCGTGGGACAGGGCACCCGGCTGGCGCGAGCGGCTCCACGCGAGAGAGCCCCGCGAGAGTGACTAGCGGCGTCCTGATCGACACCAACGTGCTCATCTATTCCACGGGGGTCGATGGTCCTCCCAAGGCGATGGCGGCGGACGCGGTGCTGAAGACGCTCTCGGACAACGAGTCGGGTGCGGTGTCAACGCAGGTACTCTCGGAGTACGCGAACACCATGTTGCGGAGCTACTCGCGTGCAGCGCGCCCATCGGTCGCTGCCGACCTGGCAGACCTGCGCGAGACGTGGCCGGTGCTGCTCGTGACCGACGAGGTGATCGCCGACGCCGTCCGCGGCACCATCGAGCACGGCATGTCCTTCTACGACGCCCAGCTCTGGGCCACCGCGCGG
>JAUSBS010000085.1 GCA_030651905.1 Coriobacteriia bacterium | reverse complement strand
TGCTCGGTGTCCGGCCCCGACGACAGCCGCACGTCTCGCTGGGTGACGCTTCCCGGCTGCGCGAAGTCGCCGTAGGCTCCGTAGTCGGTGACGGCGACCGCTCCGCTCGAATCGAGCAGCCGCGATTCGCTGTCGAGCCGTCCGCTGCCATCCGCAAGATATGTCCAGCTCGTCTCGGCCGACTGCGTTGCACTCAGGCTGCGGCGAAGCGTCAGCAGGTAGCCGCTCGCGGGCTCGTAGGTGTAGGTCGACACGGCGCCCTTCGGGTCCGTGACAGTATCGGGCAGATCGAGTGCGCCGTAGGTCGCGCGATTCGTGCGACCGGCGCCGTCGGTCTCGGACAGGCAGTTGCCGCGCACGTCGAACGTGCGCATCGTGCGCACACCGGCCGCAGTCTGCTCGAGGACCACGCCACCGTAGACTCCGTACTCGATCGTCTCTGTCCCTTGCCGGGAGGCCGCCGACGTGGCGCCGATCCCGTGAGCGGCGAGCGAGCCGTCGGGGTTGACGACGTAGGTCTCGGTCGCGGTGGTGTCGGTCGAGTCCACCCGCGCGGGGCGGCTGACCGAGCATACGTTGCCCACGTAGGCGAGCGTCTCGTAGCGATCGGGATGCCCGGCTGCCTGCGGAGGATCGACGCGCTCGAGTCGACCCGAAGCGTCGTAGGCGAAGCTCCAGACCGCGTCCGCCCCGGCCGAGGCGAACCCGTCGACTGACAGCCCGGTCAGCCGGCCGGAGGTGTCGTACGCGTAGCTCGTCGTGTACTCGCCGTCCTCACCGGCGCGGGTCGTGACCGACTGCGCGCCGTACTCCACGCGCCTCGTCAGTGCCCCGGCGGTGGTGTCGCGGGAGTATTCGGCTGAGACAACGCGCTTAGCATCATCCGATCCCAGGAATCCGACGACGATCTCATGGCCGTTGGATGCGGTGATGTGCAGCGAGGCGTCGGCGACCCATTCGTAGTCGACCGGGCTCGTCACCCCGCGGGTCAAGACCGACGTCAGCCGGCCCTGGGCGTCGAAGGTGGCGCTCGTGCCCTTCGATTCAAGTGTCCATGAATCATGGGCCTGAGTCGTCGTCAGGGTCGCGGGAACGCTCTTCGGCCCGAACCACGTGTCCGTCCCGGTCCCGCGGAACACGATTCGGTCGCCGGCCGCATCGACGTAGGTGACAGCCGTTTCCGTCGCGGTCGAGGTCTCGATCGAGCGCTCGAAGTCGAACCGCCAGCCGCGGGCGAAGAGCGACTCGTCGGAGACGTCCGAGAGGTACGTGCGGGACACGGCAGCGGGCGGTCCGTAGGAGTCGATCGCGAGGTCGGTGATCCCCGCGACGAGTGTTCCCGACTCAGCCCAGGACGCCAGGCCGTGTCCCGCCGCGGACTCGAGCGGGATCTCGGCATGGCGCGGCGCCCGGTTGAGTCCCACGCTGCGACTGGGAAGCTGCACCGTCACCGTCGGACACTGCGAGAGCGGCGTCTCGCCACCGATGTTGAACGGCACGACCTTGAACAGGTATCCGGGGAAGGCGTCGAGGGTGGTTCCGGCCGTCTTCGCATAGAGCGGCGTCGGATCGTCGCGCAGATCGAGGCCGATGCCGGACAGATACGGGCTGGATGTCGCCTCCGCCGATCGGGAGGCGATCGCGGAGTCCGTCGGATAGAGTCCCGCGCCTGCGCTCGTCCACGAGGTCGCTGTAGTCGTGGCCACACCGCGCCACGCGTCGCCGTCGCTCATGTAGATGCGGTAGCCGCTCGCGATGGACCCCGCGCTCGGCCACGACAGGTCGACAGCCCCGCGGCCCGCACTCCCGTTGTCCGCTGGATTCTCGGGGATTCCGTCCCCGTTCACATCCGTCTCTGTGTGCCACGCCAGGCCCCGGACGGCGGACACGCCCGCGGACACAGGCGCCGGTGCCGCGATTCTGAAGCCTCGCCAACTGCCGGGCAACGACCACAGCGGCTCGGAGAGCTCAGACGGCGAGGCGGCAACCTGCACGCGCACGTAGTACGTCGTGTCCCCTCGCCAGCCGCCCGGAGGAATCGGCAGCGGCGCAGAGGTGGCATCGCCCGAGTACTGGTTCGTCGCTACAGCAGGTCCGGACGGCAGGGTCGCGATCTCGACGCGGTAGAAGCTCTGTGGGTCCTGCGTCTCGTTGCCGTAGGTCCACGTGACCGGCGAATCCGGGGAGATGGCCGCGTCGGGAGCTGGTGACGTCACCGCCGCCGTGGGGACCGCGACGTAGAGCACGGTCATGCTGGGAATCTGGGTGCCGGCCTCTTTGCTCCTGAACCCAAGTCTGACGTTCTGGCTTGGAGGTGTGTCTGACCACATCTTGAAGCCATACGGCAACGCGGTCCCTTGCTGCCACAGCTTGACCGCCTCGGTGACATTCCACTCCCACCGCTGGCCAGCGCCTTGCACGGTCCGCCCGTTGGGGATCGGTACGACGGCGAGATCGCGGTTGGCCCACACCATCTTCGTGGACGTCCACGGCACCGTGATGCGCCACGCCGTCACGCCGTGCCCCGACGCCTCGGTGTTCTGCATCCCGAACGTCGCATTGGTGACCCGATACGTGTCCTTCGTGGCGCCGCTGAAGAACGGGTCCGCCGGAGGCTTGACGTATCCATAGCACGCGGTGTTGAAGCAAGCGTAGAGCAGTGCGCTGCCCGCGTAGTTGGTGGTCGGGTACTTACTCGACACGTACGTGTCGGCGGCGGGCACGCCGGCAACGTTCAGGATCATGGCCGGATCGATGGTGACCGGGTAGACGCGCACCGGGTCGTCGAGCCACGCCTTCGAGGCCACCACGTCGAGGCGCCAGAAGAGCAGTCCGCGGGTGAGCTCGTAGCGCACGTCGCTCGAGAAACCGGACTCGGCGTCGGCGGAGGAGTCCCACATACACGGCGGAGGCATCACGACCGTGGGACTCGTCGCACCCGGCACCGTCAGCGCGACCGATCCGTCGTTCTGGAGCACCGGCACGAGGCCGGGGCAGGAAAGGTCGAAGGAGAACACGTTGCCCGTGCCTGGGGCGGCCAAGATGATATCTTCCTTGACGCCCGTGGACGTCGAGCGATACTCCAGCGTCACGCCTGAGAACGCCTCGGCGTAGCGTCTCGTGTCGGAGGCGACCTTCGAGGCGGCGACGGGGCCGGCCGCCGATTCCACCGCAAGAGGCGCGGGTGTCCGAGAGGGCCGCAGCGAAACGCGGGCGCGAGTCGTCTCGACGCTCACCCACTCCGTACCGAGCCGGCCGGGAAGGGTCGTACGAAACACGTTGGCGCGGTTGCGCGAGACGGCCACGCCGGCCGCGGTCGTCTCGTCGAGAGAGCTGTCGATGGGCAGCATCCTGCCGGTCGTGTCGTCGCGGTAGTTGACCGGCTCGGCGAAGATCTCGGCCCGCATCGTCCCGTCGGACATCCGGTAGTGGCGAGCGAACTGCGTGCGGCGCTCGGGGATCTCGCTTCCACCCAGCATGGAGTCCACCGCTTGTGGAGTAGCGACCGTCCGCGTAGGCGTTGATACGGTCGTCTCCTCGGGTTCGAGCGCAGCCGTCTGCATGGGTGCGAGCGATTCGGTGGCGAACGCCGCTCCTGAAGACGAGAACGCCGCCGTCCCGGCGAGCGAGACCGCGGCGAGAGCCGAGACGGCGCGAAGCAAGCGCGTGCGAAGGCGTGCGCGCATGGCGTGTGTGGCCCTTCCCCCGGCAACGGTGGAAGCACGCAGTTGGGACCCCCCGGACCCGCGTCACTCCCCTGCGCCCCATCATGACCCGCTTGGGCGTCCTGTCAAGAGTTGGCAGCTCGCGCCGGCCCGCTATCCCCGCACCGCGGTAACGATCACCGACTCGTCCGTCGTCGGTTCGAAGGCCTTACCGGTGTGGTCGCCGAACAGGCGCACGTCGCCGAAGCCGGCCGCCTCCAGCTCACCTGCGAGCACCGACGACGGCAACGCCGTGTGCAGCGATCGCCGCGACGAGACCTCCCACGGCGCGTCGGCCTCCCAACCATCTCTGGGTCGGTGCAGCGTCGCAAAGTCGAAGCGGATACCAGCGTCGACATAATCCATCACGCGAAGGAAGACCCACGTGCCTTCGTCGTCCTCGCGCACCACCGGCGGGATCGAGCGCAGTTGCTTCCCGAGGAGCCGATCGTGGTTGAGCAGGTGAAGCGCGACCACGCCGCCCGGGCGCAGGACCGCTGCGAAATCGCGCACGGCCGCGCGCAGGCCCATGAGCCCGTCCACGTGCGGGAGCGCGTTGCCCGTGCACGTGAGCGCGTCCGCGAGCGGCAGCCCGAGCGCGGCCAGCCCTCCGAATCCGCCGTGCACGAACCGCGCGCTCGACGCTTGGTGGACTGCGAACGCCCGCGCCTGTCCGAGCATCGCGGAATCCGGATCGACCCCGGTGACGTCGAGTCCCCAGGCCGCGAAGAGCGCCGCGTGGCGACCTGTTCCACACCCGACGTCGATCACGCTGCGGACACCATGTTCGGCGAAGAGCAGCCGGAAGAACGGCATCTCGCGCTCGATGCGCTTGCCCCAGTCGACGAACCGGTCGTAGTCGCCCGCGGGGGGCCTGGCCTGTTCGCTCCCCGGCGTCACAGCGTCACCCCTCGCTCATCCATGTGGAAGATCCGCACGGCGTTGCCACGCAAGACCAGGTCCCGGTCGCCGTCTGAGAGGCCCAGCTCCTCCAGCACGCGCATCTGCTGGTACTTGATCCACGTGCGGTAGGGAGCGGTCGTGCCGGAGTCTGTGCCGAACAGCACACGTTCGGGACCGAGCGCCGTGAGTGCGCGCTCGAAGACCTCCGGCAGCGACATCTTCGGCACGTGGTAGTCCATCCAGTTGTTGGTGCCGGACGTGTCGACGCACACGTTCTTGCACTGGTAGGCGAGTCGCAACGTGTTGCCCAGCCATCCAGCGCCGAAGTGCGCGATCACGAACGTGATCTGCGGGAAGTCGCGCGCCACCGGTGAGAGGTCGAGCGGGTCGGCGTAGCGCAGGTCGCCTGTCGGATCGACCGTCACGCCGTAGTGGATCGTGATGGGCGCCTCGAGCTCGGCGGCCTTCTCGAAGAATGGCCGGCACTCCGGGTCGGACAGGCGATAGCAGCGGTTCACCGGCAGCAGCTTCACGCCGCGGAAGCCCGCGGCCATCTCGCGCTCGAGCAGCGCGGGCGCGCCCGGATCGCGCGGGTCCACGTTGCACAGCGCCTGGACATGGCCCTTCGCGTGCCCGAGGAAGTCGCGCGTCCACTGATTGTCCGGCATGACCGAGACCACGAGCGCCTTGACCAGTCCCGCGGCGTTGATGCGCTCCACGTACCACGCGGCCGTCTCCTCGGGTGTGAGATCCGGGAGCATCTGGTCGCGCCTTCGGCCGAACTTCCCGTCTTTCAGCGAGTCACGCCAGCGCTTCATCGCGTCGGGTGGCATCGCCGCGAGCATCTCCTCAAGCAGCCCGCGCGTGAACAGGTGGGCGTGTGCGTCGATGACCTCGCCGGGCTGTGTCGGCGGCGCTTCTTCGAGGGGTTCGGTCACGGCCGGGTCAGGCCGTCGGCGAGGCGGGAGGAGCGCTCACGGCTCCGTCGGCAGGCTCGAGCGGCACGATGATGGCCATGATGATGTAGGCCACGACGATGCCACCCCACCCCGCGAGCATGAACACGACGAACGCGAGGCGCAGGATAACCGGATCGATGCCCAGATAGCGGCCCAGCCCGCCCAGCACGCCACCGACCCACTTGTCGGTCCTGGCGCGGTAGAGGCGCGATCCGGGAAGCGGGCCGCGGATGGCGAGCCCGCCGCGCATCGATGCCAGCAGCACGATCACACCGACGATGATGATGGCGGTGGGCCAGGACGCGCGGCCCCAGATGTCGAAGAACCGGTCCGGGATCAGCCCGAACTGACGCAGAAGGAACCATGCGCCGAAGAAGATGAGCGCGCCGCCGCCGATCAGACCGACGGTGCGTCCTACATCGTTGCGGTCTTCCATGAACGAGCCTCCTAGTAGGTCTCGACGCCGACGGTAGCGATGCCGCCGTCCACCTCGATCTGGATCTTCCCGTCGCCGCCGCCCCGATACGTCCAGGTGCGGTCACCGAACGAGCCGGACTCGGTGAAGCCCGCAGGCACCGAGACACCGACCGGCAGCCCCTGCACGCGAAGCGTCACGTCCGCCTTCTTCGGCACGCGAAGCGTCACGTTGCACACGCCGCCGTTGACCTTGACGTCGACGTCCTTACCTTTCGCCAGCGTGAACGAGGTGTCGGCCGCACCCACATTGGCCTGGACCTCCTTCACGTCGAGGTCGCTCAGATCCACGGTCGACTTGGTAGCCCCGGCAGCAAGTTCGAGCCTGTCCCACGAGACCGTGCGGTCGAGCGTCAGCTTCAGGCCCTGCCGGGGGTCGCCATCGAAGAACACGATGGTGTTCCCGTGCTCGTAGCCGACGTTGATGTTGGCCGAGCCCCCGTCCTTCGTGACGGTGAGAGCCGGCGTGAGCCCGCCGCGGTAGTCGCCCGTGAGCGCAGCGAGGTCGGAGCCTCCCGCAATCTCGAGATTCGTCGCACCGATCTGGACCCTCGCCGTCCCGCGCGTCACGACACTCGAGTGGGGCTCCGACACGCCGATGGTCGACATCGCGCCGCTGTTGATGACCGCGATCGGGAAGCCCCAGCTCCCCGGCGTCATGACGAAGGCGCCGTAGAGGAGCGCAGCCATCATGACCAGGCTCGCCACGACGCGCAGCCACGTCTGGTTCGTGCTGCTGCCGATGAGATCGACGCCTGCCGAGATGAGTGCGATCGGCCACAGCGAGATGATCGAGACCCAGACCGCCCAGGGCAGTCCTCCCACCGTGTTCGCCAGAAGGATCGCGCCGATCGTGATCAGCACGAGTCCTTCGACTGCGCGTTTCGGGTTCATGCCCGCACTCACCGCCTGCCGCTCTTGAGGATCATCGACACGCCGATCGCCACAAGGATGAGCGGCCACAGCTTGCCGATGTCCAGGCCCGGCACGAACTGGCTCGCGAGGAATATCGCGCCTATCGCGATCAGGATGATGCCGCCCGTCAGTCCCCCGCGGCGAGGGGCGGAGGGGGCGGGTGCGACCGGTGCGATGGGTGGGGCGGGCGCGGGCACCGGTGCGGCTGCGGGCGCAGGTGCTGGTTCCGTCTGGTCGGCCGGAACGCTGGCGTCCGGGCCGTTCGTCGAGTCACTCCACGCTGTGTACATCGGCTTGTCCCCTTCCTCGGGAACGATGATCAACAAGATGATGTAGGCGATGACGCCCACGCCGTTCGCGATCCCGAGCAACACCGCCGCGACGCGGACGAGCGTCGGGTCGATGCCGAAGTAGTCGGCGAGCCCTGCGCACACTCCGCCGATCATCCGGTCGGTGCGGCTCCGGTACAGATGCCTCTCCATCTAGCCCTCCGTGTCCTTCTCCTGTGTTCCCTTCGTGATCAGAAGACGTGCGACCCTTCGCCGACGGACGCCCAGGACGCGAACCACGGCGTCTCCCGCCGTCACCCACTCACCCGAATGCGGGATGTGCCCGAGTTCCATCAGTACCCACCCGGCGACCGTCT
>JAUSBS010000067.1 GCA_030651905.1 Coriobacteriia bacterium | reverse complement strand
GCGCTCCGAGCAGCTCGATGGCGGGAGCGTCCTTGGCGATGCGGTCGCCGCCCGCGAGTGAAGTCGTGCCGTCGTCCCCGCCGCGCGTGTAGATGGTCGCCACGATGGTGTCTCCGTCTTTCCCGGTTCGCTGTCGGCTCGGCCGCGGTCCTCGCGCAAGTATCGCACCCGCGCCGGAACGGTAGATACCCCGCCCGCCGAAGGTTCCCGCGGTCAGACGCGCTCTCGGATCCGCATCGAGAGGTGGCCCAGCACACCCGGGTCGTCGACCGGTTCGCCGAGAGAGTCGACCACGTGGAAGACGTCGCGCACGATGTGCCCGCGCGTCGTCGCCTTCGCCATGCGGATGTCGAGACCGGACTCCTCGATCGCGCGAGCGAGGTCGTAGAGCAGCCCCACGCGGTCCGTGGCTGTCACGTAGAGCGCTGTGGCATACAGGGTGGAAGCCTCGACGGAGACGGTCGGCTCACTCGTCGTGCCGCGCGAGTAGTGGCGCCTCCGCTCGGCGAGGCGGATATCGAGTGCGAGATGGTCTTCCAGCGCCAGAGTCAGGAAGCGATCGAACGACGCCCACGTCTCGGTCCCCGCGTCCGCGAGGGTGTCCGGTCGGACGGCGAACACGTCGAGCGCTACGGCCCCGGGCGCCGGGAACGCGTCGGCGGTGAGGATGTCGAGTCCCGCCAGCGCAAGCGCTCCCGCGACCGATGCGAAGAGCCCCCGCCGGTCGGGGGCGGCCACGGTCACCCGCCACGTACCGGACGCGGGTCCGGGGGTGACCGCCGTCTGCACCGGCGGGGCGCCCGGCTCGGAGACGGCGGCGACCATCCGAGCGTGCGAGGCAACGTCGGCGGGCCGCTGGGAGGCCAGGTAGCGCAAGTGTGCTCGATCGACGAAGGCCGTGAGTGCGGGAGCGGCGTCCGGTCCGAGCGTGGCGAGCGCCGCGGCCCGGACCTGCTCGGCGCGGCCGGCCAGGCCCGCGCCCTCGACGTCGTCGGACAGCGCCGTCTCCAGCCGGTCGGCCAGCTCGCCGAGCAGCGTGGCATGCCAGGGGGTCCACGCGCCCGGA
The DNA here is from genome assembly GCA_030651905.1 of Coriobacteriia bacterium. GTDB lineage: Bacteria > Actinomycetota > Coriobacteriia > Anaerosomatales > PALSA-660 > JANYAK01. The sequence continues at coordinate 2,459 of JAUSBS010000067.1, read as the reverse complement.
CCCGTCGCGAGCGCGTCGGCCTCCGACAGCGCGAGCAGGCTGGTGACGAGTTCCGCCCGCTCCACCTTCGCGGCCGCGCGAAGCAAGACGTCTTCGTCGTGGATGTCCTCCGTCGCGGCGGTCTCCGCGAGCAGGAGATGCTCGGCGATGAGCACCACGGCGTCGCGGGCCTCGTGGGGAGTCAGCCCCAGTCGCGGCAGGATCGTGCTCGCCATCTTCGCGCCACGGACCGGGTGGCCCGGTCCCGCCTGGACCTTGCCGATGTCGTGCAGGAGAGCTGCGGCTTGCACGGTGCGGCGCTGCGACGTGAGGACCCGACCGCCCGCGGCGGCGCCGACGGACAGGGCGCAGCGAAGGCTGTGTGCTCCCACGGTGTAGAGATGCGTCAGCGCGGGACGGCGCATGCCCATCAGGTCGGCGAACCCGGGTACGACGTCGTCGAGACGGCCGGACCACGCCGCATCCTCGAGCTCCCCGAGGGAGTCCGCACCCGCGTCGAGTAGCGCGAAGAGCTGCTGATGTGTCATGCCCGGGGCGTCGGGCGCGTCCCACGACAGCGGACGCCCTGACACGCGGGCGCGGGCGAGCAGTGTCAGGTGGTGGATGTCGGCGACGGCCGTCTGGAGGCGCGAGGCATCGATCTCGTCGGCGACGTCGGATGTGAGGCGGGAGCCGGCACGCGAGGTCGCTCGCTGCACGACCCAGCGCGCTGCGGTCACGAGCTCACCGGCCGCTTCGAGCCGCGCCACCTCGCCCTCGCGAAGCACGCCGACGTCGCCCAGCGCCGAGGGCGCGTGCGCCGTCGAACCGGCGAGCACGGCCGCTGTCCACGTCAGTTCGTCGAGGTCGCGCTGGCCGCCCGCTCCCTCCTTGAGGTCCGGCTCGAGCAGATAGGGGGAGCCGGGGCGGTCGCGCTGCGCGAGCCGCGCAAGCAGCCGCTTCGCCCGCTTGCGCGCGCCGGCCGCGCACTCCGCGAGCAGCCGCATGGCAAGCGCCTCGTCGCCTGCGAGGTACCGGCCGGTCAACGTAGCGGTCAGCGTGTCGAGGTCGTCGCGCACCATCCGCGCGTGGTCCCGCCGGGTGCGGACCTGGTGACCGACGGTGAGCCCGGAGTCCCACAGCGGGTAGAGGACCTTCTCGAGCGCGGGCTTGAGCTCACTCGCCGGCGCGTCCGTGATGACGAGCAGATCGAGGTCGCTGCCCGGCAGCAGACGGCGCGAGCCCCAGCCGCCGACCGCGAGGAGTGCCCACGGTGTCCGCAGCGACGACAGCGCCGTCTCGGCGATGGCCGCGACGGCGCTGTCGGTCAGGTCGCTGAGGCTGCGGGCCGCCGCTCCGCCGGGCGCGACGGACGACAGTAGCGCGAAGCGGCGATCCAGGTATCGGGCGATGACGTCCACGGGGGGCATGAACGCCTCCAGGTACGAGGCGGTGCGCTTACAGCGCCTCGGCGCCGCGCTCGCCGGTCCGGATGCGTACCGCGCTCTCGCAGTCGTAGATGAAGACCTTGCCGTCGCCGATCTTGCCGCTGCGGGCGGCCTCGACGATGGCGCTCTCCACCTTCGGGGCGAGCTCGTCGGCGACGACGACCTCGATCTTCGTCTTCGGGACGAAGTCGATGGTGTACTCGCTGCCGCGGTAGACCTCGGTGTGGCCTTTCTGCCGGCCGTAGCCCTTGACCTCGTACGCGGTCATGCCCGTCACGCCCAGCACGTGCAGCGCTTCCTTCACCTCGTCGAGCATGTGCGGCTTGATCACCGCTTCGATCTTCTTCATGGGGGCTCCTCCAGCAGGGTCGGTGCCTACAGTTCGTACCCGGTCTCGGCGTGTTCCGAGATGTCCAGACCGGCGGTCTCCACATCCTCGCTCACGCGCAGTCCGATGGTCGCGTCCAGAAGTTTCAGGATGATGACGGAGACGAGAAAACTGAACGCTATCGTCGCGACGACGCCGATGAGCTGCTTCCAGAGCAGCGACGGGTCGCCCGCCAGCAGGCCGTTGGCCCCCGCGGCGTTCACGGCCGTCGTCGCGAAGACACCCGTGAGCAAGGCGCCGATCGTGCCGCCCACGCCGTGCACGCCCACGACGTCGAGTGCGTCGTCGAAGCCGAACCGCGTCTTGAGCTTCAGTCCGAAGAAGCACGCCGCGCCGACGATCGTTCCGATCGCGAGGGCCGCCATCGGCCCGACGTAGCCCGCGGCGGGCGTGATGCCGACCAGGCCGGCCACGGCGCCGGAAGCCGCACCGAGCACCGTCGGCTTGCCCTCGGTCAGCACTTCGGCGAGGTTCCATGCGAGCAGCCCGGCGGCGGCGGAGAGGTTCGTGGCCAGGAACGCGGAGCCGGCGAGTTGACCGGAGGCCAGGGCCGAACCGGCGTTGAAGCCGAACCAGCCGAACCACAGGATCCCGGCGCCCAGCACCGACATCGGGATGTTGTGCGGACGCAGCTCGTCGGTGCC
>JAUSBS010000063.1 GCA_030651905.1 Coriobacteriia bacterium | reverse complement strand
AGCGGGCGCACGGGAGTGGCGCCTGCGCGCCGGTTGCTGGTCCTCGAGCCGTACTTCGGTGGTTCTCACCGCGCGGTCCTCGACGTGCTGCTGCCCGCGCTCGAGTTGCGCGGATGGCACGCCGATGTACTGACGCTCCCGGCCCGCAAGTGGAAGTGGCGGATGCGCGGCGCCGCTATCACCATGGCCGCCGAGGCAGCCCGACTGCATGACGAGGGCGCCCGATGGGATGTCGTCTTCGCCTCGACGTTCCTCAACCTCGCCGAATTCGTCGCGCTGGCCGGCGACGCCGTGGCCGGCGTGCCGCGCGTCGTCTACTTCCACGAGAACCAGCTCCTCTACCCGAACCGACACACGGCGGAGTGGGACCTGCAGTTCCCGCTGACGAACATCACGAGCGCGCTCGCCGCCGACCTGTGTCTCTTCAACACGCGGTGGAACATGGACGGCTTCATCGGCGGGATCCCCGAGTTCCTGGGGCAGTTCCCCGACCATCATCCGACAGGCGTGGCGGGGCGCATCGCGGCGAAGTCCGAGGTGCTCCCGCCTCCGTTCGACGGGGCACCCTTCGACGCCGCACCCGTCACCCGCGGTGAGCGCTGCCGCATCGTGTGGCCGCACCGGTGGGAGCACGACAAGGCACCCGAGGCGTTCTTCGAGGCGGTCACGCGCCTCGCCGAGGAAGGTCTGGACTTCGAGGTCGCCTTCGCAGGCCAGCCGTATCGGGAGACCCGCGAGTCGTTCGAGGCGGCTGGAGCCGCGCTCGGGGGCCGCCTCGTGCACATCGGGGCGCCCGAAAGCCGAAGCGACTACGCCGCATTGCTCGCGAGCGCGGATGTGGCCGTGTCCACGGCCGACAACGAGTTCTTCGGGCTCGCAATGATCGAGGCGTGCTACGCGGGCTGTCTAGCGCTGGTACCCGATCGTCTGGCGTATCCCGAGCTGTACGGCGCGCACATGCGCTACGCGTCGAACGAGGATCTTGTCGATCGCCTTCGGTCGCTCGTCATCAAGCGGCCCGCGCCGGGGCAGTGCAGACTCCTCGCCGAACGCTATACGATAGATGCGCTGGCACCCGTCTACGCCAAGGTGCTCGGGAGTCTCGCTGACCGCTAGCCGACCACGACCGGAAGGGATGAGTGACGATGCAGTCGAGCATTCCGATCGAAGGGCTTCCGACATGGGTGCTGGTCGCGGGCGGCATGCTGGCCATCGCCCAGATCTCGTTCGAGCTCTGGGCCCTGGTCCACATGCTGCGCCAGCCATCCGAGCGTCTCAACCTGGGTGGCCGCAAGTGGCTGTGGGCGATCATCATCCTGTTCGTCAACTTCCTCGGCGCGATCATCTACTTCGCGGCCGGCCGCAAGCCCGCTGAAGCGATCGACACGGTGGCGGCCACTCCGACCCAACAGCGCGCGACAGCTGCGGTAGACAGCCTGTACGGGTCGAGCGAGGATGCCGAGCCGCGATGAAGGCCGCGATCCAGATCACCGGCCTGACCAAGGTCTTCGGCTCGAAGCGCGCTTTGGACGGCGTCGATCTGATCGTCGAGGAGGGCTCGATCTTCGGCTTCCTGGGTCCCAACGGCGCGGGCAAGACCACCACGCTTCGCGTCCTCACGGGGCTCGCGCGGCCCACCTCGGGACGCGTGCGCATCCTCGGACGAGACGTCGCAGGCGCGGACGATGAAGTGCGCCAGCGTATCGGCTTCCTGCCCGACGTTCCGGGCTTCTACGACTGGATGACGGCACGCGAGTTCCTGCGCTTCGCTGGAGGACTGTTCGGTCTGACCGGTTCCCTTCTTGATGAGCGTGTCGCGGTCCTGCTCGACCTCGCGGGGCTGACGGATGTGTCCACACGCATCGGAGGCTTCTCTCGAGGGATGAAGCAGCGACTCGGCGTGGCTCAGGCGCTCGTCAACGCGCCGAAGTTGCTCATGCTCGATGAGCCGACCAGCGCGCTCGACCCGATCGGGCGCAAGGACGTTCTGGACATGCTCGCCTCACTGCGCGGTCGCACGACCGTGTTCTTCTCGACCCACATCCTCTCCGACGTCGAACGGATCTGCGACACGGTCGCCATCCTCGACGCCGGCAAGGTCGTCGCGCACGGGCCCATCGACGATCTCAAGGCTCGCTACGGGGCGCAGAAGGTCATCGTCGAGGTCGACGAAGGCGCCGAGTGGCTCGCCGGTGAGGTCGGACGTGCGCCGTGGGCCTCGACCGTGACCCTCACCGAGGACGGAGCGATCGAGATAGCCGTGAGCGACGCTCGAGCGGCCCGATGCGGACTGCCCGCGATCGTGGCTTCGCGCGGGCTTGCCCTGCGACGGATGGAAGCGGGCGAGGTCGACCTCGAGGACGTCTTCGTGGAACTCGTCGGGGGTGGTCGGTCGTGAACGGGTTCACTGCGTTCGTCCGCAAGGAGGCGACCGAGATCCTTCGCACGTGGCGCATCCTCGTCCTGCCCGGGATACTGCTCTTCTTCGCGATCACCGGTCCTGTGATGGCGAGATTCACGCCCGAGATCCTCAAGGCCGTCGCCGACATGCCGGCTGCCGCCATCAAGGCGCTCATCCCGGATCCGACGTACCTCGACTCGTACGGTCAGTGGGCCAAGAACCTGTCGCAGATCGGGCTGTTCGCGCTGATCATCGTCTACGGCGGTATCGTGAGCTCCGAGCGCAAGAGCGGCACGGCTGTCCTCGTGCTGACCAAGCCGGTGTCGCGCAGCGCCTTCATAGCCGCGAAGGCGCTGGTCCACGCGGCGTTCCTCACGGTGATCGTCACCGCCGGTACGCTCGTCACATGGGGCGGGACCGCGCTCACGTTCGGGTCCGCCCCGGTCGCACCGCTGCTGGACTCCGCCTTCTCGTGGCTGGTCTTCGCTCTGCTCTTCCTGTCGCTCATGACGCTGCTCTCCGTGGCGCTGCCGTCCCAGGCCGGTGCCGCGGGCGTCGGTATAGGCGTCTACGCCCTGCTGGCGATCGCCGGCCTCTCCAAGACGCTCACGCTCTACACCCCCGTCGGCCTGTCGAGCGCCCCGTCCGTCCTCGCCTCGGGAAAGCACTTCGCCCTGCTGTGGCCCGTACTCTCCTCGGTCGCGCTGAGCGTCGCGCTGGTCGCCGCCGCAGCCTGGCTCTTCAGCCGCCAGGAGTTGTAGCCGCGTCGCGCGCCAGCCGGAACACTTCGCGAAACGGCTTCGGAATGGGAAGGGGCGCCTTGTCGGCGCCCCTTCCCATTCCTGCAGAGTGTTTCGCTCCGTATCCCGGCTGGCGCTCGGGTGGAGACCTCAGACGTAGCGCTTGGCGATCGCGTCCAGCTCGATGTGCGTCGCTTCCACGCGGCTCACGGCGGTCCACACTTCGACGAGGCGCGGCGACGTCGCGCGCCCGGCGAACTCGACATACAGTGCACTCGCCCGGGTCTCGCGGCGCGCCGACTCGTCGATATCTGCGTCCCATCCGCCGAGTTCGGTACCCGGTTCGAGCAGGTCCGCGGGCTTCGGCATCTTGGCGAGCTTCGAGAAGACGGAGCAGTGCTCGGCCTCGATCTTGGCCAGCCGCTTGTAGGCGGAGGAGAGCTTCGGATTGTCCTTGCGCGCGGCCATCGCCAGGTAGAATCGCGTGTTGCTCGTCTCGAGTTCGATCGACGTCTCGAGGTCCGCGCGCTCGACCTCCGTGAGCTGCACGTCGTTGGCGTCTTCCGGATACGCTTCGGTTAGTACGAAGTACTCCGCGTCCGCGCCACAGAACGGGCACTCGGTCGGCACGCCGTGGCCCAGGTACGTCTCGCCGCAGATGCGACAGCGATACAGCTTCATGTGCGTCCTTTCCGAGTGTTGTCCGCGTCAGTATACCCGCGACATATCGTATGCTGATGCACCGTGCCGGTACCCGTATCGAAGGTGGCTCCCGCCTTGCCCGATCTCCTGAAGCGTCTTGCCGACATCGTCTCGTCCCGCGTGTTCGTGCGCGCGGTGTTCTTCGCCTTCTTCGTGTCCGCGTGCGCGCAGTTGCTGCGGTTCGCCGCGTGGGCGCGCGGGGCGGGTCCCTACGTGGCCCGACCCGAGGCACCTGCGGGCCTATTGCCGATCGGCCACTTCACGAGCTTCTTCGCGTGGGTGCGGGGTGGGGAATGGGACACGCTCCTGCCCGCCGGACTCGTCATCATCCTCGGCGCCATCGCGCTCTCGTGGCTGCTGAAGCGCGGCTTCTGCGGATGGATCTGCCCGCTCGGGTCCCTGTGGGAGGGCGGAGCGCTGCTCGGACGGAAGCTGCTCGGGGGGCGCAACGTGCGGGTGCCGAAGTGGCTCGACCTGACGGGGCGCGCCGTGCGCTACACGCTGGCCGGTGCGATCCTCGTCTGGCTGTTCATGGTGCCGCTGTCCGAGGCGATCTCCTTCCGCGAGTTGCCGTACATGTGGACGGCGGACATCAAGATCATCTCCGGCTTCGGCTCGCCGGTCTTCGTGGTCGCGTTCGCCCTCGCCTTCGTCCTGTCCATGCTGTTCGGGCCGGTGTGGTGCCGCTATCTGTGCCCGCTCGGTGGCTGGTACAGCGTCCTTGGAATGGCCTCACCCTGCGCGGTCGAGCGCGACGACGAGCTGTGCGTCAACTGCTCGAAGTGCACGAAGGTCTGCCACGCGTTCGTGGATGTCGAGAGAGCGCCGAAACGCGTGTGGGCACCCGAGTGCGACGGCTGCATGGACTGCGTGCGCGTCTGCCCGGCACCCGGAGCTCTCGAGGCCCGGGTCCTGGGTGGTCCGCGTATCCGTGCGTGGCTGTGGCCGGTGCTCGTCCTCGGGCTCTGGCTCGCCATCTACGCGGGCGCCAAGTCCACCGGCAACTGGGACACGCGCATCCCGGTGGAGACGTTCCAGCAGGTCATCACGTCGGGACAGTTGGAGCTCAAGACACCCGGTGGCCTCTAGGATCGAAGCTCACCCGAAGCGGTACCGCGACCCCGTGCGACCGGCGCTTTCCCTGTGGTACCCTGTGTGTACACATCTGTGTACACACCGCGCTGCCGACGTGGTCGGCGCTGAAGACGGCACTTCCAAGGGGGAGCGACGACGAGCATGCAGACGGCCGAACGCACCAGGATCGATGACGGCATCACGGCGAGACTTGCGGCGTTCACCGAGCGCCGCGCCGCCTTGAAGGACGCGAACCGCTACTTCTACCTGCAGCCCACGAAGGGCGTCACGAACCATCGGGTGACGATGGCTGACGGTCGCGACATGGTGATGCTCGCTTCGTACAGCTACCTCGGACTCATCGGGCACCCCCGCATCGACGCGGCAGCGAAGGCTGCGATCGACCAGTACGGTTCCGGAGCCGGCGGCGTGCGCCTTCTCACCGGCACGACCGATCTCCACGAGCGACTCGAAGCGCGCATCGCTGCGTTCAGCCGCCGCGAGGACGCGTGCGTCTACTCCTCAGGCTATGTCACCAACGTCGCGATCGTCACGGCGCTCACCGGCCCCGGCGACCTCGTGCTCATGGACAAACTCGACCACGCATCCATCGTGGACGGCGCCTTGCTCTCCGGCGCCAAGTGGAAGACGTACCGCCACAACGACATGGCGCATCTGGAGAAGCTACTGGCTGATTCGGCCGGCGAGTTCGGTACCGTCCTCGTCGTGGCGGATTCGGTCTTCTCCATGGACGGCGACATCATGGACCTTCCCGCGACGCGTGAGTTGTGCGACCGCTACGGCGCACGCCTCATGGTCGACGAAGCCCACTCGATCGGGTCTCTCGGCGCGACCGGCCACGGCGTCGAGGAGCACTTCGGTATGTACGGCTCCATAGACGTGAAGATGGGGACGCTCTCGAAGTCGATCCCGTCAGTCGGCGGCTACTGTGCCGGCGAGACCACGCTCATCGACTATCTGCGCCACTACTCGCGCCCGTTCATCTTCTCGGCAGCGCTTCCGCCGGCATGCACGGCGGCGGCCCTCGAGGCCTTCGACGTCATCGAGGACGAGCCGTGGCGAGTCGCCCGGCTTCACGAGCAGCAGGCTCTGTACTCCGCCGGTCTCCAGGCCCAGGGGTGGGACACCATGCGCTCATCGACGTGCGTCGTGCCGGTCATGGTCGGCGACGAGGGCAAGACGATGGACCTCACGCGGATGCTCTTCGACCGCGGGGTCTTCGTGTGCCCGATCGTCCACCCTGCCGTGCCGCGCGGTACCGATCGGCTCCGTACCTGCCTCATGGCCACGCACACCGACGAGGACATCGCTCAGGTGCTCGGTGCGTTCGAGGAGTCCGGCAAGGCGCTCGGTCTCATCTGATCGCTCGGCGGAGTCCGTGATGGCGGGTTCTTCCAGTGATGTGGCACCGGCGAGGCGCCGGATGCTACGCTGGTAGACGCCGCGCGCGGGCCGCGGCCTCCTTTGAGCGCAGACCCCGGAGCGTGGCGGTTGGCCCCGATCGATAGCACTCCATCCGACGACGCGGGACGCGGTGTGGCCGCGGTCGGCCCGCCGCCGGAGTCTGGCAGCGCGCGCGGGCGGCTTCTCAAGCGCGGGGCGGCGTGGCTCGCCTTCGTCCTCGTGGCTGTCTTCGGGGTCCTTGTCCTGGCGCCGATCCCTGACCGGGCCGGCTATCTCGCGGGACAGTGGCTCTTCGTCGCAACCGCCTCTCTTGCCATGTTCGGCTCGGCCGGCGCGTGGTGGTCGACCCGGGGGATCGAGCGACGCTTCTGGGCGGTGTGCGCTGTCTCCGGCGCTCTCATCGCGGGCAGCCAGGCGTACTTCACCGTATACATGGCGACGATCGATATGGCCGGACCGACCGTCCCTTCGCTGTCGAACTGGCTCGACTTGCTCGCCATGGTCCTGTTCGCAGGTCTGATGGCGTCCCTTGCTCGCTTCAGACACGCATCGGCGCTGTCGCGGGTGCGCTATATCGTCGACGAGCTCTCCGTGACGTTCATCGCCGCGGTCGCGGTCTACGCGCTCGTCATCGCGCCGTGGTACGGCGCGATGGGGGAGACGGGTGTCCTGCCGCGCGTGCTCGCCGGCATCTATCCCGTTCTCGGCGGTCATCTGATGTTCGGGACGCTGCGCTACGTGGTCGGGCTCCGCGTGTCCCGGTGGCGCTCCTTCGAGCGCTTCGTGGCTCTCGGGTTCGGTTCACTCGCGGCGGGCCTGACGCTCTGGCCACTGTGGTATGCCGGCGCGCACCTCGGATTCGGCGGGGTGTTCGCTGTGGCACCCGCGGAGGCATTGTGGCTCGCAGGTGTGATGTTCATCTTCGTGGCGTGCGCATACCGCCTCGCGGAGCGCGACGTGCCGTGGCATCTGGCGCCGATGTCGTCGATCGATCCCACGTCGGGATGGCTCGCCACCGTCATTCTGCCGGGGATCCAGCTGCTCGCCATCCCGCTGCTCGGCGTCCTCGCGTACGTCTCGCGATCGTCGCCTCCGATGCTGCGGATGTACCTTCTCGTTACCGCCATCACCGTCGGGCTCGTCGTCGCCCGCACGATACTCACCGTCATCGACAACGGCCATCTGCTGAACCGGTCCGTGACGGACCCGCTCACCGGCTTGTTCAACCACCGCCACTTCCACGAGCGGATGGGCGCAGCGATCTCGACCGCGGAGCGTTTCGGCGAAGAGGTGTCCGTCGCGATACTCGACCTCGACGATTTCAACCGCGTCAACTCCGTCGCGGGCCACGCCGCCGGGGACGGTTCGCTGGCGGACGTGGCAGGAAGGATCCGGGGCGCGGTGCGTGAGACCGGAGTCGCTTGCAGACTCGGTGGCGACGAGTTCGGCATCGTCTTTCCGGGCACCGGTCCTGCCACGGCTCAGGAGATCTGCGACCGCATCGTCGCGGCGCTCCGGGTCGGCAACGGCCCACACGGACAGCCCGTCACCGCGTCGGTCGGCGTGGCCGGCTACCCGCTCCACGCATCCGATCGTGAAGAACTACTGAGGATGGCCGACGGCGCGCAGTACTGGGCGAAGTACCACGGGAAGAACCAGTGCGTCGTCTACGACGCGGAGATCGTCACCGCACTCGATGCCACCGAGCGTATCCGCAGCCTCCAGGACAGCGTGCATCTCAGCACCGTGAGGGCGCTTGCCGCCGCGGTCGACGCACGCAGCCCCGGCATGGAGCACCACTCCCGAAACGTCGCCGCGCTCGCCGTGCTGCTAACCCGGGAGCTCGGACTCGACGAACGCACAGCCGCGCTGCTGGAAGTGGCGGCCCTCATCCATGACGTCGGCAAGATCGGAATCCCGGACCGGGTGCTCAACAAGCGCGGCCAGTTGACCGCGGAGGAGAGTGTCATCGTTCGAGAGCACAGCGTTCTGGGCGAACGCGTCTTGCAGTCCACCCGCCTGATCGAGGTCCTGCCCTGGGTCAGGCACCATCACGAGCACTGGGACGGGAGCGGCTATCCCGATGGCCTGGCAGGTGAAGCCATCCCGCTCGAAGCCCGGATCCTTACGGTGTGCGACGCGTACGATGCGATGACATCGGAGCGGATGGCGCGCTCGGCGATGTCGAAGTCGGCGGCGCTGCAAGAGATCGATCTGGGTCTCGGGTCGCAGTTCGATCCCGCCCTGGGCGAGGTCTTCCTCCGGATGGCGGCGGGTCGCCATGTGCTGTAGGAGGCGAGCGTGACGAGGGGGGCCCGGGCAGAGGGTACGAGGGTCACAGAGGCGGGGACCTCGTGGGGCACTCCGCTTCTGTACGCGGTGGCGGGCCTCGTGTTCGCCGTCCTGGCGACCATGTATCTCGGATCGAACTCGCTCCCGCTCTCACTCGTCGCACGGTTCCTCATCAGCGAGGTGGCCTTCATCATCCCGATCCTGGGAGCCACGGTGGCCGGGTGGTTCGTGCATCGTCGGGCCGCAGGCGCGGAGTCCCGCTTCTGGCTGCTCCTCACCTGCGTCAACGCCGTCCTGGTCGTGAGCGAGCTCTACTACATCTATTGGGTCGCGGTGATCGACATCGCTGGGCCTCCGCCGGTCTATGCGCCGTTCCAGATCATGCACATCACCGCGGCGGTGCTGCTGCTGGCGATGCTGCTGTCCATGACGAAGTTCCAGAACGCGACCTCGACGATGCGGCTGCGCTGGGCACTCGATATGGCATCGGGCGCAACCATCGCATTCGTGCTGCTCTTCGAGCTGGTCGTCAACCCGCTGTTCGCGAACGTTCCCCTGTTGCCGGCTGAACGTTTCGCCGCCGCCGCGTATCCGACGATGGGGCTCGCCATGCTGGTGGGCACGGTTGCGACGCTGCTGGGCTTCAAAGTCGCTCGCTGGCGACCGTGGGAGCGTCTCGTCGCGTTGTCGCTGTGCATCTACGCCGCCGGCCTGTGCGCATGGCCGCTGTGGCTCGTGGCCGTGCGCACCGAGGGCGCCTCGTTCGAGCGCGGCCTGGTCGACATCGTGCTGCTGCTCGGCCAGTACCTGCTGTTCGTCGCGGCGGTCGCGCGGCTGCGAGGGACGGGTCAGCAATGGCCGCTGCGTCCCATGCCGCTGTTCCAGCCGGCCCGCAGGCGGGTGCTCGGTCTTGTGCTTCCCACGGTGTCCATGGCGGCCGTACCGATCTTCACCTTCCTGGCGTTTCGAGCCGGACCAGGCACGCTGGACTTCATCGTCTATCTGGGAGCGACGAGCCTGCTCGCGGCGGCGATGGTCGTTCGTTCGACGGTCGTCGCCGCGGAGAACGGCAAGTTGTTCCACCGGGCGGTCACGGATGCGATCACGGGGCTGTTCAATCTGCGCTTCATGCACGAACGACTCGTGATCGAGACCGGAGTCGCGGCCCGCTACGGCGAACAGCTCAGCCTCGTCGTCCTCGACATCGACGACTTCGAACTCGTCAACGACTTGCACGGTCACCCCGTGGGCGACGAACTGCTTCGCGAGTTCGGGGCCGTACTCAAGGGCGCGTGCCGGGACTCCGACATCGTCTGTCGTATCGGCGGCGATGAGTTCGCCGCGGTCCTGCCGGACGCATCGCCCACCGAGGCGCTCAAGGTATGCCTGCGCATCCAGTATCAACTGTCCCGTCTCCGTCCACCGAGCGGCGCGCCGCTGACCGCCTCGATCGGGGTGGCCACGTTCCCCGACCACGCGTCGTCGGCTGACGAGCTCGTGAGGTTCGCCCACGGGGCGCGCTACTGGGTGAAGCGGCACGGCAAGGACCATGTGCTCGTCTACGACCCTTCCGTCGTCGCCGAACTGGACGACGACGATCGCATCCGTGCGCTCGAACAGCAGTCGCACGTCGGCGCGATCCGGGCGCTCGCCGCCGCGGTCGACGCCAGGGACGCGGCGACGCAGGACCACTCGCGCAGCGTCGCGATACTCGCCGTCGAGGTGGCGCGCGAACTCGGACTCGAGGATCAGAGGGTCCGGCTGCTCGAGTCGGCCGCGCTCATGCACGACGTGGGCAAGATCGGCGTTCCGGACGACATCTTGCGCAAGGCGGGTCCACTCACCGCCGAGGAACGCGTGCGGGTGTCCGAGCATCCGGCGCTCGGCGAGCGGATCCTGTCGTCCACCTCGCAGCGTCAGATGCTGCCGTGGGTGCGCCACCACCATGAACGCTGGGACGGGTCAGGCTACCCGGACAAGCTGCGCGCGATTGAGATCCCTCTGGAAGCCCGCATCCTGGCCGTGTGCGACGCGTACGACGCGATGGTGTCGGATCGCCCCTATCGGCCCGCGCTCTCCGTGGAAGAGGCCGCCGCGGAACTCGAGGCCGGCATGGGCACGCAGTTCGACCCCTCGGTCGTCGAGGTGTTCCTGCGCACGCTCGGACATGAGCTCGTCTCGTCGTGAGGTCCGTGAGCCGCTAGAGCCCGGCGAGTGTGGGGGAGATGTCCCGGGGCGCCAGCGCGGCCTTCCACAGCGGCCCTGTGAGCTGCGGCAGCCCGTCGCCGTAGGTCGGGCGTCCCTCCTCGCGATACAGCACGCCGATGGGAAGTCGGCACTCCTCGGGTGTGCACGCCATCTCGTGGTACGAGGTCAGCGTGAGTTCGAACGCATTGACCTTGTCCGAGGTATCGTGCCCGGCGTCGTCGAGCTTGTAGACGCGATCGCGGAACCACTGGTTCGTGTTGAGCTTGTTCCAGGTCACGCAGGGCTGGTACACGTCGATCACCGCGAACCCGCGATGCCGGATCCCGTCTGAGATCAGCCCGGTGAGGTGCTCGATGTCCCCGGCGAAGCCTCTGGCCACGTACGTCGCACCCTCGGCGATGGCGAGTCCCAGGGTGTTGACCGGCTCCTCGAGGACGCCGGCGGGAGTCGAGACCGTCTTCATCAGGTGCTCGGTGGTGGGGGAGGCCTGACCGGTGGTGAGCCCGTAGATCTGGTTGTCGTGCGCCACGACGGTGAGGTCGATGTTGCGCCGGCACGCGTGTGCGAAGTGCCCGAGCCCGATGCCGTAGCCGTCGCCGTCACCCATCTCGACCACCACGGTGAGCTCGGGATTGCTCAGTGCGAGGCCTGTCGCGGTGGGCAGGGCGCGCCCGTGCAGTGCGTGGAATCCCTGACACTTGGTGAAGTCGGCGCCGTTGCCATGGCACCCGATGCCCCACACCACGGCCAGGCGCTCGAAGTCGAGATCGAGCCGCTCGTACGCCTTCTTGATCGCGGTGAACATCGCGTAGTTGCCGCAGCCGGGACACCAGGTCGGTCGGTTCGTGGTCTCGAACGCCTTGGCCTCAGGCACGATCGGCCACCTCCTTCAGCGTCGCGTAGACTTGCTCGGGTGCGAACGGCCGCCCGTCGTAGCGGTGGAGGTGCTCGTCGACACCGAGAAGGCACTCCTGCCGCATCAGCCCTTCGAGCTGTCCGGTGAAGTTGCCCTCGATGACGACGGTTCGCTTCGATGTCCCGAGGAAGGTGGCGACGTCCTCGGTAGGGAACGGCCACAGAGTGACGACCTGCAAGGCCGCGACCTTCACGCCGTCGCGCGCGAGCCAGCCGACTGCCTCGCGCACCGGCTGGACCGTCGTGCCGAAGCAGATCACCGAGACATCCGCGTCCTTGGGCGAGGAGCCGAAGCGTATCGGTGGCGGGACGGTCGCGCGTGCGAGATCGAGCTTGCGCATGCGCTTCTCGTTCTGGGCGATCCTGTTGGCAGCCGTCTCGCCCTGCGCTCCGTAGCCGTACTCGTCGTGTTCGTAGCTGTTCACGACTTGGCAGGCGCCCTTCACACCGGGCAGTGCGCGAAGGCTCACACCGTCTTCGGTGACCTTGTACCTGAGATAGATGCCATCGTCGCTCAAAGCCTCAGGGTGGCCTTGAGTGTCGCCCTCCGTGAGGAGTTTCCCGCGGTCGACGGTGACCGCTGCGAGGTCGAACGGCTCCGTCGAGCGACGGTTGTCCTGGAGGTACGTGTCGCCAAGCACGATGACCGGCGTCTGGAGCTGGTCGGCAAGGTTGAAGGCGCGCCAGGTGAGCTCGAAGGCCTGCGATGTGTCACCGGGCGCGAGGATCACCCTTGGGAACTCGCCCTGCGCCGCATGTAGGACGTAGCGGAGGTCGGACTGCTCGGTCCAGGTCGGGAGACCCGTCGCGGGCCCGGGGCGGGTGAACACGCCCACGACGACGGCGGACTCCGAGACGCCGGCGAGCCCGAAGGCCTCGACCATGAGGGCGAAGCCGCCGCCCGCGGTCGCGCACATCGCGCGAGCACCGCCGAACGCCGCGCCCACCACCATGTTCATCGCGGCGATCTCGTCCTCGGTGTGCTTCACGACGACGCCGTACTCGCGGTCGTGCGCGGCCATGAACGACAGCAGGCTGGACGCCGGCGTCATCGGGTAGGCGCAGTACATCCCGATCCCGGCCGCCAGCGCGCCTAGCCCGATCGCCTCGTTGCCGTCGACGAGCAGGCGTCGCGGTGGGTCCGCGAGTGGGGAGAGCCGGAACGGGAAGACGCACTCGGCGCGAGTGCCGGACTCGTAACCCGCAGTGGCTACCGCGACGTTCTGCTCGGCGATCTCGGGGGCCTTACGTGCGAACTGGGCCCGCAGCGAGTCCGTGAGGTAGGAGAGCGGGTAGCCGCTCAGCCCGAGCACCGCTCCGAGTGCTGCGACGTTTCGCATGATCGGCGCTCCGCCCGCCGCGGCCACGATCTCGTCGAACGGGACCGCGACGGCGCAGACCTTCGCGCGGTCCACACCGTCGATCGAGACCTTCGCAGGGTCGTACACGAGCGCGCCGCCGTCGACGAGTTCGCCAACGTGCGTGTCCACGCTCTCTTGGTTCAGCGCGACGAGGATGTCGACGGCCGTGACTTGGCAGTGCACCGGTTCCGGTGAGACCCGGACCTGGTAGACGTTGTGTCCCCCCCGGATGAGCGACGGGTACTCGGTGAGGTCGAACGTGTGCAGCCCGCCTGCCACGAAGCACCGCGCGAGCGACTGCCCTGCGGCCTTGATGCCGAAGCCGGCCTGACCGCCGATCTTGATCTGGATGTCGGGACGATCGTCACCTCTGGGGTCGGGCAGCATGCGTGGAACCGTCCTTTCCGCGGGTGGTCACATCCCGGTTTGTTCCCCACGGCGCAGGGGCTGCGCCGCGACGCGGTATCATGCGTGCATGGAGGCTCAGACACAAAGACCCACGGCGGTCGTCGGCGTGACCGGCGGCGTCGCCGCCTACAAGGCGTGCGAGGTCGCCCGCGAACTCATGCGTGCGGACGTGCGCGTCAAGGTCGTCATGACCGCCGCTGCGCAGCGCTTCGTCACCCCGCTCACGTTCCGCACGCTCACGGGGGAGCCGGTCGCGGTCTCGCTGTGGGACGACCCGTCGCAGCGCGTGCATCACATCTCGCTCGCCGAGGAGGCCGACGTCGTCGTGATCGTGCCGTGCACCGCCAACGTCATCGCGAAGATGGCACATGGCCGCGCCGACGACATCCTGATGACGACCCTGCTCGCGACCGAGGCGCCTGTGATCATTGCTCCGGCCATGAACACGCACATGTGGCGCAAGGGGATCACCCAGGCGAACGTGACGACCCTGCGGGAGCGTGGCGTGCTGTTCGTGGAGCCCGGAACGGGGGAACTCGCGTGTGGCGATACCGGCGAAGGACGGCTCGCCACGGTCTCGGAGATCGTGGATGCGACGCTCGCGGCGCTGCGCCGCGTCCGTTCGCTCGAGGGCGTGCGCCTGCTCGTCACGGCCGGTCCGACGCGGGAGCCGATCGACCCGGTGCGCTTCGTCGGGAACCGCTCGAGCGGGCGGCAGGGCTACGCCGTGGCCGAGGAGGCTACGAGGCGTGGTGCGGATGTGACGCTCGTGAGCGGCCCCGTGTCGCTGTCGGCGCCGTTCGGCGTGCGCTGCGTGCGCGTCGAGACCGCTGCAGAGATGCGCGACGCTGTGATGGCCGCCTACC
Organism: Coriobacteriia bacterium; assembly: GCA_030651905.1. Lineage (GTDB taxonomy): Bacteria > Actinomycetota > Coriobacteriia > Anaerosomatales > PALSA-660 > JANYAK01. The sequence goes on along the minus strand of JAUSBS010000063.1, from coordinate 1,458 downwards.
CGGCTGCGGACGCGGTCGTGATGACCGCGGCGGTCGCTGATCTTCGCCCGGCGGCTCCCGCGGCCGACAAGCTGAAGAAGGACGCCGCGCCGGACCTGCTCAGCCTTGAGCGGACCGACGATATCCTAGCGGGCCTCGGAGCGGACAAGGGCGACCGCGTCCTCGTGGGGTTCGCCGCGGAGACCGGGGATGTCGTGGGGTATGCTCGCGGGAAGCTCACGGCGAAGAACCTCGACCTCGTGGTCGCCAACGATGTCTCCGAACCCGGCGTCGGCTTCGACTCGACCGTCAACCGCGTCGTGTTCGTGAACGCAAACGGCGAGGAGCACATGCCCGTGATGGACAAGCGCGTGGTCGCGAGCGCCGTGCTCGACCGGCTCGCGATCCTGCTGAAGGAGCGCTAGATGGAACTTCGCGACGGACCTGCCAAGAAGCTCTCCGCCTACATAGGCGAGCAGTGTATGTACGACGGCAAGCCGCTCTACCAGGCACTCGTCGAGGCCTCGCGGACAGCGGGGTGCGCCGGCGCTACCGTCCTTCGCGGTATCACCGGCTACGGAGCGACGAGCCGCTGCCACGGCAAGCACAAGCTGCGCATGAGCGAGGACTTGCCGGTCGTCGTACAGATCATCGACGTGGACTACCGCATCACGGCGTTGGCCGAGGTGTTTCGGGCGATGGTGGGGGACGGGCTGGTCACGATCGAGGACATCACGGTGCTGCAGTACCGCGGGGGAGTGGACGAGTAGCGGGGCTCGGAGGTGTCGCTTCGCGACATTGCGGCGCCCACTCCGCGGACGGTCCTCGGAGTGTCCACCCGCTTTGCGGGCGAACACGCCTGCGGAGTGTCCGCTTTGGGACGCCGCCACGCCGCTCGCGCACACAGGCGCGCGGCTGCGGCGTCGGGTCTTGCCGGAGAAGCGCGCTCGTCGTAGCATTACGACCTGCTCGCCGCGCTCTGAGGCGGCCGGGTGAACGGGCTGTGGCGCAGCTTGGTAGCGCACTTGACTGGGGGTCAAGGGGTCGCAGGTTCAAATCCTGTCAGCCCGACCATGCAAGACAGAACGCCCCTTCGGGGTCCTTTTTGAGGACATCGAAGGGGCGTTTGTACTGGTAGGAGGCTATATTGCGGTCACTCACCTGGAGGTAACAAAGTACCGTTGCGAGAACCTCGCGCTTTTCCTCGTCTGAACCGTTGTGGAAGGCGAACTTGGCGCCGGCACCGAGCCGGACCAAGCGTTCTACCTGCTGAAACGTGTCGGATGCCGCAGATTCGAGTTCCCTACGGCGAAGTAACAAAGTTGCGTGCTCATCAAGGAGCTTCGCCTGCTTGCTCCTGAACGCACCGTCATCCAGCGCCCCGTCAAGGCGCATGTCGAGTAATGCCGATGTTCGCTGCTCGTTCAGCGAAATTGCCCGGCTCACTGCCCTTCGTTGTGCGTCGAGTCGGACGTCTCG
>JAUSBS010000058.1 GCA_030651905.1 Coriobacteriia bacterium | reverse complement strand
TCGATCTCGTGGCGCACACGCTCCGGGTCGGCCGAGGGCAGGTCGATCTTGTTGATGAGCGGGATGATCTCGAGGTGCGCGTTCATGGCCATGAGCGCGTTGGCGACGGTCTGAGCCTCGACGCCCTGCGCCGCGTCGACGACCAGGAGCACGCCCTCGCACGCGGCCAGCGAGCGTGAGACCTCGTAGGTGAAGTCGACGTGCCCGGGGGTGTCGATGAGGTTGAGGGTGTACTCGACGCCGTCGTCCGCCGCGTAGAGGACGCGCACGGCCTGCGCCTTGATGGTGATGCCGCGCTCGCGCTCGATGTCCATCGAGTCGAGCACCTGCTCCATCATGTCGCGGTCCTCGATGGTGTGGGTCAGCTGCAGCACACGGTCGGCCAGGGTCGACTTCCCGTGGTCGATGTGCGCGATGATCGAGAAGTTGCGTATGAGAGCGGGGTCCGTCATGGCACGCAAGTCTATCATCCCCGCCCGGGCGCGCGGGGACACTCCCGGTGGCGTTGCTTCGCTTGAAGCGCCCCCGTGCCCGTGCTACTATCCACGGGTTCGTCCGCACCCCGGGTGCGACGGACACCACACAACTTGTTTGGAAGGATCTCTTACGTGGCCAACATCAAGAGCCAGAAGAAGCGCAACCTCACGAACTTGAAGGCACAGGCCCGCAACAAGGCCGTGCGCTCCGCCATCAAGACGCACGTGAAGCACGTCAACGAGGCCGTCGCCGCAGGCGACAAGGCCGCCGCCCTGGCCAGCCTCGTCATCGCGAACCGCGAGCTCGACAAGGCCGCCAGCAAGGGCGTCATCCACAAGAACCAGGCCGCGAACCGCAAATCGGGTATCGCCGCGGCCGTCGCCAAGCTGGAGGGCTAGCGCCACTCCCGCCTCAGGCGGCACGAGGTCAGCGCACGTATGCGAGAAGGCCCGGAGCGAATGCGCCGGGCCTTCTCCATGCGCGAGCTTGGAGCGCGGCGCTATGCCCGGCGGGGGCCGGTGACCGACATGACCCACCGTTCGAGCACGATAGCCCCTTCGACCGCACCCGACTTGAGCTCGGCCTCGGTCGCAGCCGCCGCACACAGCGCGCGCGACAGCTCCCGGGGCGTGAAGTTGCCTGCCTGACTCACGACGTTTCGCACCTGCCACGGCGCCATACCGAGCTGTGGCGCCATCTCGTCGATACGCGTGTGGCGATCCATGAGCGCACGCGCACCCAGCAGGTTGCGCACGTGCCGCACGCTCATCGCGAGCACGCCATGCACCGACTCACCCGACGCGAGGAGCTTCGCCAGCAGGCGAAGTGCCGAGCCGAGATCCCGCGCGCCCAAGGCGTCGAGGTACTCGAACACCGAGACGGCATCGGCCGTGACGACCGCGGCGATGTCGGCGGCGTCCACGCGCTCGCGCGCACCAACGTACGCGACGACCTTGTCGATCTCGCTGTCGAGGCGACGCAGGTCGCGTCCGACCGCATCGACCAACGCGCGCGCGGCATCGCCCGATGCACGCTTGCCGTGCTCGGCGAAGAGCTTCGTGACCTCGGCCGGATACTCGCCCCGCTTGGGTGCGGGGTACTCCGAGGCACCACCCAGCGCGTGGACGGCCTTGTAGAGGCGGCTGCCGCGGTTGATCTTCGTGGCGACGAGGACCAGGGCCGTGTAGGGCGCCGGGTCCTTGGCGTAGTCGGCCAGCGAGCCTTGGTCGGCCGCCCCCATCTTGTCCACGCCGCGAACGACGACGAGTCGCCGCTCGGAGAGGAACGGCATCGTGTTCGCCGCGTTGACGACCTCGTCGGCGCTCGCACCGTCACCGTCGAAGGTCTCCATGTTGAAGTCCAGGTCGGCGACCTTCGCCAACCGGTCCTTGAGCCGGCGGACCGCGCGGTCCAGCAACAGCTGCTCGGAGCCGTAGATGAGATAGACGGGCTTGAGGTCCGACAGGTCGGCGGCCATCGCGGGTCCGTTCGAGGATGGAAGTCCGGGTGCGCCCGGTGGATCCCTGAGCACGCACGATTGTCGCACAGCACGAGTCGCCGGGGCGACGCCATATGCGGGCATCGAGGGCGATACTCGCGCTCCGCGCGGAGCCCAGCGCCCATCCGGCCGTGGTCGGCGAGACGGTCAGATCACCCTGAAGATCGGTGCGCCAAACCCGCGTATCGATGCTTCGCAGTTGCTCCAGCGTCTCTGGATCGGGATGGCCGAACCGGTTGCCCGTCCCGACGCTTATGAGCGCCTCGCCCGGACGCCACGTCCGCAGCGCCCGTGGGACGAGACCGTTGACGCTGCCGTGGTGGGCGACCTTCAAGACGTCCACGCTGTCGCTGAAGCGTCGGAGCACCCCCTCCTGGGCCCGCGTATCGGCGTCGCCGAGGAAGAGCGCGCGCTGTCCGTCCCGTTCGACCAGCAGGACGACGCTTGTGTCGTTCGTGTCGAGCCGCCGCTCCCCTCCGACCGGCCACAGGACGCGGACGTCCCATGTTCCGACGGTCCATGTCATGCCCTGGCGCAGCCGCTCGAGTGGTGCCTCGCCAGCTGGTCCGTCCAGCCCGACATCCGATGCCGAGTCGGGGTCTTTACCTTCGGCCGAGGTCACACCCACCCACCCGACTGTCGCCACGCCTGTCAGTCCCTTCAGGCCGCCGGTATGATCCGCGTGGTCGTGGGTCAGCACGAGAGCACCGATGCGACGGACCCCCGTGCGCGCCAGGGCCCGCCGAAGGGTGAGCGGGTCCGGACCGCAGTCGATGAGCATCGAGTCGCTCCCGTCCTGGACGAGGATCGCGTCACCTTGGCCCACGTCGAGCACGACGATCCTCGGCGGCGTCAACGCGCGCGGCCATGCCAGCGCTGCCAGCAGCAGGGCCACGCACGCGAGACCTGCCCGCACCCGCCAGACGCGGCGCGGCTGAGGCCACAGGATCCACAGCGCCGCTCCCGCAGCCACCCAGACTGCGAGCACCGGGACGGTCCACGCCTCCGTCGGTAAAGCCACCGGCCCCGCGCGCGCGAGCCACGCCACCGACGAGGCAGCCACCGCGCCGGGGACTGAAGCCGCACGCAACAGCCAGGACGCCGTCCGCGGCGCCAGCGGCATGCAGGCAGCTCCCGTGAGCGCGAGCAGGACGGCGCCTTGGACTGCTGGTGCGACGACGAGTGCGGAAACGGGCGCGAGGGGGGTCAGCGTTCCGAACAGCGCCGCCGCGAGCGGGCTCACAGCCCCCTGGACCGCCAGCGCCGATGCGACGGTGCGTGCCGCGCGTCCGTACCGTTTCGGCACCAGGATGCGGACCCACTCCGCCATCAACCCGCCGAACAGACCGACGCCGAGGCATGCCGCGACACCGATCCACAGCGCGACGTCCCACGCTGCGGGAGGGTCCGCGGCGACGAGCAGCCCGGCAGCCGCAGCCCCTCCCGCCAGCCCCTGCCGGCGCCTTCCGGTGGCGGCCGGAAGCACGGCCCCGATCGTCACCGCAGCCGCCCGCAGGAGTGACACGCGCAAACCTCCTGCGAAGCAGAAGGTGACCGCGGCCGCCGCGGCCGCCGCGGCGGGCCACGGTCGCCGCGTTCCTGCGAGTCGGGCGATGCCCGCAGCCATCGCCGCGGCGAGCGCGAGGTGGATGCCCGATGCTGTGAGCAGATGGGCCGCCCCGACCACCCGGAAGCCGTCCTCGTCCGCGACGTCGCGCCGGCCGAACACCGCGGAGCCCACCACGGCCGCTCCTGGCGCCTTCGACGCATCGAGCACGCCCAGACAGCGGTTGCGCAGCGCCGCGGCCGCCCCGAGCGCCCCGCTCTCCCAGCCGAGCACGTCCACGCGCCACGGCTTCCCGCTCCCCGCTTCCCCGCGCAGGAAGGCCTGCTGCGCATACGTGTCGGATGGCCCGGGCGCGCGCAGACGTGCGGAGAACGTGACGCGCCGACCGTACGACGGCACCTCCGCCCCGGTGGGCCACGCCAGCGTGAAGCGGCCACTCGCCGGCCCGTCGCGAAGCGCCACCGTCACGCGGAGTCCTCCGAGACCGTCCTTCGGATCGGCCACCACCGTCCCCGACCAGCTCACCGGACCGGCGGCCTCGGCGACCGAGCCCTGCTGCAGCATCCAGCACGCGTGCAGCGTCGAGGTACCCATCCCGACGGCCAGCGCGAGCGCGAGCGCGGCCAGCGCCGTGCGATGTCGCCCGCACGCCAGCGCGAGCGCGCACGCGAGCGCTGCCGCTCCCCACACGAGCGCGGGCGGGCGCCCGGACGCGCGACACCACCAGACCGCGAACGCCGCCCCGGCCGACCCGACCCACACGGACGTCGCCAGCCACACGGCCGGCGGGATGGACGGCCGGACGGCTCCCCGCCGAGGTGGAGCGTTCACCGCACGACCACGAGGCCTTTCAGGCTCTCGAATCGCGTGGGGCCGATCCCCGGGACACGCATGAGGTCCTCGATGCTGCGGAACGGACCGTTGGCGGTGCGGTCCGCGATGATCTTGGCCGCCGTGGCCGGACCGACGCCCGGCAACGTGTCGAGCTCCGTCGCCGACGCGGTGTTCAGATCGACCGAACCGCCGGTGGGCGTCGCGCCCGCACCCGTCGACCCGCCCGCGGGCGAGATCTGCGCCGCGCCCTGCACCGGGACGACGAGTTGCTCCCCGTCTGCGACCTGCCTCGCGAGGTTGATCCCGCCCTGTTCGGCGTTTCCGAGCAGGCCTCCGGCGGCGGCCACCGCATCGGAGGCGCGGGAGCCGGTGCTCAGCGTGTAGACGCCGGGGCGCATCACCGCACCCACCACGTGGACCGTCACCGATGTCGGTAGCGAAGGCTGGCCGGGGTCCGCCTCGACCGTCGCCTCGCCCGAGGCGGATGCCTCCTGTGCAGTGCGCACCGGAGTCACGGGCGCGGCGGGACGCCCCCACCACCACACTGCCAACGCCACGAGCGCGAAGCCGGCGATGAGTGCCGCCTTGCGCGCGAACGGCGGCAGACCGTCGAGCCCGGCCCGACAGGCGAGCTCCTCGATCCACTCACGGAGTTCCTGACGCACGAAGAGACGCCCCCACAGCCGCGATCGGGCGAAGGGGGCGTCCGTCTGAGTCGGTACGAGAAGAGAGACTAGCGCAAGGACCTATCCGAAACCTTACCGCGCTCTACGAAGTGGGGAGGACCACGGCTACGGCAGCGAGGTCGGCGCGTGACAGTTCGTGCACAGGTCGTCGCGTTCCTCGATCAGCATGTTGACGCTCGTCGACTGATGGGGGAACGCGAAGTCGAGCTGTCCGGTACGGGGCTGAGCAGCAGGGAGATCGGCGACCGCGCCCACACTGCCTACGTTGCGCGGGTCCTCGTGACACTGCTGGCAGATCGGATCGTGACCGCTCTGCTCCGCGGTGCGCGGAGATGGCATCACGTAGCCGAAGTTCGTCCACCCGAGACCGGTGCCGGGATCAGTATCGTCCAGGATCTGGGTGAGCAGAGACGTCGCGGTCCGCACGGTCGCCACACGACCGTAGCTGAAAGAACCCGTGCTCGACGTCTCGACCGGGTGGTTCATGACGGTGCTGTCACTGTGGCGCTGGTCATGACACGCTGCGCACCAGTCGGAGCTGTAGGTCGTGTACGTGTTTCGGGGCGTGTCGCCCACGTCGTCGCGCAGGAGCGCGTTGCTGTACTTGGCCCCACCGCCCAAGGGCAGATGCCGGTCGGTGCGAAAAGCAGCCACCGTCGTCGCACGGTGCACGGCGTGGCAACTCGTACACGTGAGCTGGGCCGACATATCCGTCGAACCGCCCGGGACGTGGGTGGTCGAATCGATCGAATGCGATGCGGCGACTGCCGCGCCACGAGCGACGATCCCGCTGTAGACTCCCTCGGCTCCGGTGGCGTCATGACACGTGAAGCACGCGGACTCGATCGTGGCGGCCGGGAGCAGGAGTATCGATATCGAGCCCGGCTCGTGCACCGCGTGACACATGCGGCACTTCCTTGTGTCCGAGCGGTAGAAGCCGTGCGGGCCTGCGCCGTCGATCGATGGCACGGTCGCAACGTCATCGCCGTCGGGATAGGTCACCCCGCCCTCCGTGCCCCCTGGCCACGTGACGTGGCAGTCGGAGCACAGGTACGTGGTGGTCCCTCGTACCTCGCGCGTGTTGTCGGGCGGCAGATTGGGGTCGACGTGCCAGTACGCCGCGGCGGTGGCAGGCGTTGCGAGGAGCATCAGGGCGACCACGAGCGCAAGGAGGGACAGTCTATCCCCCCGATGGCTTGCCGAGACGTTCTTGTGCAGCACGAAATGCCCTCCGAAGCTGGACGGCGTCCTACCTGCCAGATTGCGGCAGGACGGGTCCGGGGTCAAGCGTCCCGTGAGCGCGGTCACGAGGCCACCACGCTCACCAGCTTGCCTTTGACGACCACGACCTTCCGAACGGTCAGACCTTGTGTGTGCGCAGCGACGTTCGGCAGCGCCAATGCCGACTCGGTGATCTCCTCGTCGGACGCTCCTGCGGCCACCACCAGCCGGTCTCGCACCTTGCCGTTGACCTGGACCGCCAGCTCGATGACGTCCGACACCACCGCGGACGGGTCGAACGCAGGCCACGTCTGCCTGTGCACCGTGCCGGCGTTGCCGAGCACGACTTGCCACAGCTCTTCACCCACATGCGGCGCGGTCGGCGCCAGCAGGAGCGTGACCGTCTCGGCCGCCTCGCGCACGAGGGCGAGATCGCGCGAGCCCGCGGGCACATCGCGCCGGTAGTCGTTCGCTGCGTTGACGAGCTCCATGATGCCGGACAGCGCGGTGTTGAACTGGAAGCGCTCGACGTCGTCGGTGCACTTGCGTATGGAGAGGTGCATGGCCCGGCGCAATGCGGCCTCCGCCGGCCCGGGTGCGGCAGACGACAGCGAACCGGCCGGCGCCTCCTCGGCGCTCTCGCACACGAGCCGCCACGCCCGGCCGAGGAAGCGGAACATCCCCTCGAGACCGTCGAAACTCCAGTCGAGATCCTTGTCCGGCGGCGCCATGAACAGGATGTAGGCGCGCA
>JAUSBS010000053.1 GCA_030651905.1 Coriobacteriia bacterium | reverse complement strand
GAGTTCGCGCTCGAGCTGGCGCGTCGGGACGGGACGCCGCTCGCGCTCAAGGCCGCGGACCTGCTTCGCCAGGTGGGTCTGGGCGAGCGCATGACGCACTTCCCGTATCAGCTGTCCGGCGGTGAGCAGCAGCGCGTCGCGGTGGCTCGAGCACTTGCGAAGGAGCCTTCGCTGATCCTGGGCGACGAGCCGACCGGCAACCTCGACTATCGCACCGGCAAGCTCGTCCTCTCCGCGCTCCGCGAGATCAACCGGACCGCGGGAACGACGGTCGTGATCGTCACACACAACACGCCGTTGGCGGCCGTGGCGGACCGGGTCCTGCATCTGCGCGATGGGCACGTGGCTGAGATCGTCGTGAACGAGCACCCGGTGGATCCCGAGGACGTGGAGTGGTGAGCTAGGTGCGCATCCTGCTCCTCAAGACGTGGCGCGACATGCGGGCCCGCAAGGGTCAGTTCGTGGCGCTCATCCTTCTGGTGAGCCTCGGCATCCTCAGCTATGTGGCATCGCAAGCCAGCTACCTCGACCTCAAGGCGTCCATCGAGAAGGCCACCTCCGAGCTCAGGTTCGCCGACTTCACGGTGAGTGTCATCGGCGCGCCGGCGGGCGAGATGGCTGCTGTCGCCCGGGTGCCGGGCGTCCGGGCGGTCGAAGGTCGGCTCATCGTGGACACCGGTCTCGACGTGGGATCGAACAAGCAGCCGCTCGCGCGCCTGATCGGTGTCCCGTCCGGGCACCGCCCCCGCGTGAACGACGTCAAGATCGAGCAGGGGCGCTACCTGGGGGCCGAAGGCGCGGACGAAGTGCTGCTGCATATGAAGTACGCGTCGGATACGGGCACGAAGGTCGGCGACACGATCGTTCTGCGCCTCGGCCAGGAGCGCAAGCGGCTCAAGGTCGTCGGCATCGCATCCAGCGCGGAGTACATGTACGCGATCCCCGAGAAGGGATCTCTGCCCACCAACGGTGAGTTCGCGCCCATCTGGATGTACCAGCGGGACGTGGAGCAGCTCTTCGGCCGACAGGGGGCCGTGACGGACGTCGCGGTGCTGGTCGATCCGGGCGCCAACATCGACACCGTCATCGATCGCGTGGAGGACGAGCTCGACCCGTACAGAGTGCTCTCGACGGTGAAGCGCGCCGACCAGCCATCCATGTTCGGCATCCTGGCCGAACTCCAGCAGCTCAGCATCATGTCTACAGCGCTGCCGGCGCTCATCCTGGGCATCTCGGCGACGTCACTGTTCATCGCCCTGTCGCGTCTCGTGACCTCCCAGCGCGGCCAGATCGGCCTGGCGAAGGCGCTGGGCTATTCCGACTGGCAGATACTCCTGCACTACCTGCTGTTCTCGCTGGTGATCGCGGCGATCGGTTCGGTGGTCGGGATCGTGCTCGGCGACATGGGCGCCCGTGCCATCGCGGCTGAGTACGTCACGCTACTCGGCGTGCCGTTCATGGACCACCGTGTCTACCCGGAGGTCGTTGGGTTCGCGGTGGCGCTCAGCACGCTCGCGTGCATCGCGGCGGGCATCGCGCCTGCGTGGCGCAGCGCGCGCATGGCCCCGGCCAACGCGATGCGCTCCGACCCGAACCAGGCGCTCGCCGGCGGCCGCCGGCCGCTGGTCGAGCGGCTCTTCGGCTGGGCGCTGCCCAAGTCCTTCACCTTCCGCATCCCGCTGCGCAACGTGTTCCGTGCGCGGCGCCGGACGCTCTACACCGTGCTCGGGATCGCGTTCGCCCTGGTGCTCACGGTCGCGACGCGGGCGTCCTTCGACAGCATCGACGGGCTCATCGCGAAGGTGTTCACGACCGGCGAGAAGTGGGACGTGATGGCCGCCTACGACCAGCCCTTCGGCGGCGAGCGCCTTAACGAGGTGAGCACCTGGGACGGGGTCACCAAGGTCCAAGGCGTGCTCATGGTCCCCGTGGAGCTCCGCTCGGCCACGGCGACCCACGAGGGCGCGCTGACCGGCATGGAGCCCGGCGCCACATTCCACGGGTTCGACATCATAGATGGCAGGTCGGCTTCGGAGACCATGGCGAAGGGTGAGCTCGTGCTCTCGATCGGGCTGGCGCGCAAGCTCGGCGTCGCGGTGGGCGACTCCGTGAGTGCGAAGACGCCGTACCGGGACGATCGGCTTTCGCTCAAGGTGGGCGCGATCAGCGACGAACCGCTGGGCGCCCCGGGATTCCTGGGCCTGCCGAAGGCCCGCGAACTGCTGGGAACAGCCGTCGTCTCCTACAACCTCATCTACGTGAACGTGGCCGAGCATCGTGCGGTCGAGGTGAAGGACGACCTCTTCGACCTGCCGGGTGCGGTCAGCGTCAACGTGAAGACGGGGATGCTGGGCAGCCTCCTGCAGATGATGGAGTTCGCGAACTTCTACCAGGGGATCCTCTACGTGTTCGGTTGGGCCATGGCGTTCGTCGTCGTCTACACGACTTTCACCAGCAACATCCTGGAGCGCTCGCGCGAGATCGCCACCATGCGCACGATCGGCGAGAGCAACAGCAGGCTGGCGGTGATGGTGACCATCGAGAACGTGATGCTCGCGCTTGTCGGCATCCCGCTGGGGGTGTGGCTCGGCATGCAGGCCGCTGACTCGATCTTCGCGTCGTTCTCGTCCGAGGCGTATTCCCTCAAGGCGACGATCTCGTGGGAGAGCATGGCCACGTTGTCCCTCATGACGCTGGGGGTGCTGCTGATCTCCGAGGTCCCGGCGATCCGGCGCATCTTCAAGCTGGATCTGGCCGAGGCCACCAAGGTGATGGAGTAGCGGCCGCCCTCGGCGCGCGGCTACAGCAGCTTCTCGAGCATCATCACGTCGAGCCAGCGGTCGAACTTGCGGCCCACCTCGTGCAGCACGCCGACCTCGACGAAGCCGAGCTTCTTCGACATCCGGATGCTGGCCTCGTTCTCGGTGCAGATGCGGGAAAGCACGGCGTGCACGCCGGCGGCGCGTCCGGCCTCGAGCACTGCCGCGGACAGCGCGGTGCCGATGCCGCGACCCAGCATGGTCTCATCGACGTAGGTCGAGGCCTCCACGCTCGCCGCGTACGCGCAGCGGTCCGACCATGTCGATAGCGACGCCCAGCCCACGATCGCGCCGCCCAGCGTGGCGACCAGGACCGGGTGTCCCGGGTCCGCGTGCGCCGCGAGCCAGCGTTCGCGTGCGCCGACCGTCTCGGGCTCCGTGTCGAACGTGGCCGTGGTGTTCAGCACCGCCTGGTTGTAGATGCGCGAGATGTCCGCGGCGTCGGCGGGTACGGCGGGGCGTATGGCTGGCTCGTTCATGGACGCTCCCCGTACGCGGCTCTGACCTCACGCGCCAGGATCTCAAGGCGCTCTTCTGCGCGCTGGAGTACACCCATGCCGCCCAGGGACTCCGCGAGCATGGAGACGGCCAATTGGTTCATGCTCACACCCTGACGCTGCGCCTCGGAGAACAGGCGCGCATGGAGTCGTGGCGGCATCCGCACCACGACCGTGCCGGCGAAGTCCTCGGGAGTGTCCGGCTTCGGAATCGGGTGGCCGCGACCGATCATCTCCTCGGTCCACTCGAGAAGCGAGACGTCGAGGTCCTCGAAAGCCTCCTCGAGGGTCGATCCCTGGGCGTTGCAGCCGGGCAGAGTGGGAATGGTGAGCAGGTAGTCGCCATTCTCCCGTATCACCTCGACTATGTAGTCCTCTACCCTAGGCTCAGTCGACTTGGCCAATGCCGGGCTCCGTTCTATCGTTCGGGTGGTCCTTCAACCCGAAGTGGCTTCGCAGTCGGAGCACCCAGACGGCCGCGACCTCGCCGTTGTGTGCTACCGGAAGAGTGAAGCTCTGCCGCGTGTCGGCACGGCGTACCCGGTAGTGCGACTGCTTCCTGCGGCTTCGCTGCCATGTGAAGCCTTCCGCGTGTTCGAGTGCGGCGAAGACGTCCTCTAGGCGCATCGGGCGTCCGCTGAGAAGTCGCTGCAGAGCTCGCTGGCCCGAGAGTGTCACGGGTGTCCTTCCGAAGGAATGCTAGCACCAGCGCTAGCGTATACGCCAGCTCTGACCCGCTTCTGAACGGATCCCATCTCCAGCGCCTCGACCGCGAGCCGAGTACAATCGCCGCATGGGCGAGGTACACGTCGGCACCTGCGCATGGACCGAGAAGACGATGGTCGACCTCTGGTATCCCAAGGGGGTCACATCGCCGGAGCAGCGGTTGCGCTACTACGCTGCGCAGTTCGACACCGTCGAGGTGGATTCGCCGTTCTATGCCCTGCCGCCGCGTTCATATGCACAGCGATGGGCGGAGCGGACGCCTTCGGACTTCATCTTCCATGTGAAGGCGTACGGGATGATGACGGGCCATGAGGTCGATGCTCGCGCGCTGGCGCCTGAGCTCCGCGAGTACCCGCACGAGATCTCGCCGCGCGGGCGGGTGCTGCAGGCTCACCCCGATATGGTCGACGCGGCGTTCGACCTGTTCACCGATGCGATCGCACCGCTGCGCGATGCGGGCAAGCTCGGTGGGGTCCTCATGCAGTTCCCACCGTACTTCACCGCGAACACGCCCGAGCATGAACGGCGCAACCTCGACTACATCGAATACGCCAAGGACAAGCTGGGCGGGTTCCGCATGCTCGTGGAGTTCCGCCACCCCTCATGGCTGCGCGGGGCGAAGGCCCACCACACGCTGAAGTGGCTGACCGACCGTGATCTGGCGTACGTGTCCGTCGATTCGCCCCAGTTGCCGGACGGCTCGACGATGCCGCCGACCGCCGCGCTCACGACCGATTGGGCCTACGTGCGCCTGCACGGGCGCAACGCGAGCATGTGGCGCGCGCGGACCGACAGCTCGGCGGACCGGTTCGACTACCGCTACTCCGCCGAGGAGCTTGGCGAGTGGGAGCCGAAGATCCGCGACCTGGCGCGCGACGCCGACCAGACGTTCGTCATGTTCAACAACAACAAGTACGACTACGCTCAGCGCAACGCTGCGGAGATCGCCACGATCCTGGGCGACCTCGTGCCGCCGCGGGTGCCCGACGCGGGCGAGGCCGAACCGACGCTGTTCTGACAAGGATGGGGAGTGATAGATGCCGAGAGCCGGATACTGCCACGACTGCGACGCCTACGTCTGGCTCGGGGAAGGCTGGCTGTGTCCGCAGGGGCACCCACGCGAACGGGTAAACGCCTGGTACGACTCGGGCACCGGTCAGCCGCTGACGCCACCATGGCTCGCGGAGTCGTCGGCGCAGGCTCCGGCTCCGGAACCCGCTCCCGTTCTCGGCGGCCTGTCCACCCGCACCGACCTCCTGACGGCGATGCTGGCGGCCTTCACGGACTACCCCGGATACCAGGTCCGATACGGGACCGATACCGACGTCGTGATCGACAACAAGGTGGCTGACGGCAGTTACGGCACCGGCAAGAAGAAAGTCGAGTTCGAGGCGATCATGAAGGCCGTCGAGCCCGATCACACCGTCTTCTACTGGGAGATCCTCAAGGAGAAGGGTGCCGGGATCTCGCTTGGCGGCTTCGAGTCCGAGAGCTACTCGACGTTCGGCACGAAGCGGTCGGGCACCAAGAAGGAACTCATCGTCGGTCCGGGCGGCGCGGTCGCCTACGAGTGGGACTTCGCCAAGACCCGCCAGATCGTCGAGGCCACTGCGGCGCAGCACGGCTGGAAGGTCAAGACGGTGCTCAAGAAGAGCTCCGCCCAGTGGTGACCGTGCTGCGGGCTACCCTTCTGATCACCGCCACGAACGGGTTCGCCTACGCGCCTGCATCCTCCGCGACCGCCGCGAGCGAAGGAGCCCCGAACACGTTGCGGGCGTCTTGGACGAGGCGTCCATCCTTGAGTTCGATGATCCGGTCGGTCATGGATGCGATGTCCTGGTCGTGCGTGACGATGACGAACGTCGTGCCCCACTCCAGGTTCACCCGCCGGAACAGTTTGTAGACCGCCTCGGTGTTCTCCGTGTCGAGGTTGCCCGTCGGCTCGTCCGCCAACACGAGGGGCGGCCGGTTCATGAGCGCCCGCCCGATGGCCACCCGCTGCTTCTGGCCACCAGAGAGCTCATTGGCGTTCTTCGACTCCATGCCCTCGAGGCCCAAGATCGCCAGCGTCTCCTCGGCCCGCTCGCGCAGCTGCTTGTCGAGAGGCTTCCCAGCGATCGAGTTGGGCATGAGGACGTTCTCCCACACGCTGAACTCCGGCAAGAGGTAGTGGAACTGGAAGACGAAGCCGAGCAGTTCGTTGCGCAGCGCAGCGCGGCCATCTTTCGACAGGCTGCTCACATCGCGGTCCGCGAGCACGAGCCGCCCGCCCGTCGGAGTGTCCAGCAAGCCGAGCACGTTGAGCAGCGTCGACTTCCCCGAGCCCGAGCGCCCGATGACGGAAGCGAACTCGCCGGCCTCGAGCCGGAACGAGACGTTGTCGAGCGCCTTGGTCTGGATGGCGCTGCCGTAGACGCGCTCGAGGCCTTCGGCCAACACCACGGTGTCAGCCATTCTGGATCACCTCGATCGGGTCGAGGCGGGCCGTCTTGCGCGTCGGGATGATCGCCGAGAGCAGCGCCACCAGCATGCCGATCGATGCCGAGATCGCGATGAAGGTCGGCTGCGGAGTGATGGGGAAACCCGCCCCGCTCTTCGCCGTCCCCACCGTGAAGCCGATGATGAGGGCCAGCCCCAGGCCCACGCCGAGCGCGGTGCCCACGACCCCCATGATGGTGGCCTCCCACAGGAAGATGGCGGCCGTCCTGCCGTCGGACATGCCCAGCGCTTTGAGGATGCCTATCTGGCGGGTCTTCTGGACCGCGGCGATCGCCAGTGTCGAGGCGATGCCGAGCGCCACGGCGATGAGCACGAACACCTGGATCATGTAGCTCGACGCGGACTGGGAGGTCAGCGCGGAGAGCAGGGCCTTGTTGTCGACCTGCCAGTCGCCGACCTTCTCGTTGGACAGATGTGAGCGCCAGTCCTTGGCGACCACCGTGGAGAGGAACGGGTCGGTCAACTGGATCGAGATGAGCGAGTACTGGTCGCTGCGGAATCCTAGTGCCTGGCGCGGCAGGTTCGGTCCAGTGAACACCGTGCGCGCGTTGACGGCCCCCGACCCGAGGTCGAAGACACCGGAGACCTTCAGCGTCCGCACGTTGTTCGAACCCAGCAACAGCGAGACCGGGTCGCCGACCTTGACGCCGTACTTGCGGGCGAAGTCGAGGCCGACCATCACCTCACCGGATTTCAGCGACGCGACACCTTCGACCGTCTTCGCCGTCAGGTGATAGAGGCTGTCGAGGTCCGTCAGCGTGCCGCCCTTGATCCCGAGGGGGACCTTGTCCGTCCCGCTCGAGTAGAGTGCGTTCACGTTGCGCTCGGGGACCACGACCGTCACCCTCGGCTCGCTTGCGATGATGCGCTTCACGAGTTCGGAGAACTGGACCGGATCCCCGTCCTTCGGAGCGGAGATCGAGACGTGGGCCGCCGAACCGATCGTCGTGTTGATGAGCGAGTCCTGCAGGCTCGTGATGAGCGAGCCGACGAAGACCTGCACCGCGATACCGACGGCGATACCGGCGATGATGAGCGCCGTCTGCGCCGGACTCTTTCGCAGGAACCGCGCGGCGATCTTGAGGGGCAGCATCTTATGCGACCCCGCTTCCGGCGCCCGGGCCGGGATGTGGCCCGCCGAAGAACTCCCGCGCGATGAAGATCTCGTCCTCGCGGATGCTCGTCTCGTTGCACACATCGCCGCTGCACGCCACGACGATGCGGACGCCGGGGAGACGCCGCTCCAGTTCGTCGAGGATCTCACGGGCCCGCACCTGCTCGAACAGCGTCACCGAGGCGAGCACGACGAGCTCGACTCGGAGAACACTGGCGGCGTCGGCGAGCTGCACGGTAGGCGTGTCGGGCCCGAGGTAGTACGTGTTCCAGCCGTTCACCTCGAAGACGTCCGAGAGCATCCGGAGCCCGAGGTCGTGCTCCTCGCCGACGGGACACGCAAGCAGCACGGACCTCCCGGTGGCCATCGAGGCCGCCCGTAGTTGCTGTACGCGAGGGTAGAGCGTCTCGACGACGGTGCGCACTGCCGCAGAAGCGAGGTGCTCCTCCCAAATGCGCATCTCGCCGCGCTGCCATCGCTCACCGACCGCTTTCATGAGCGGCACGAGCACGTCGTGATAGAGCGTCGGCACGTCGATCGACCCGGTCTCGACCGCGCTCAAGGCCTCGGCGACGAGTCCGGGGCGGTCGTGTGCGATGACGCGTTCGCTCAATCGGACGAGCAGTGTCTCTACGGTCATGGCTTCAGACATGGTCAGACTCCAGGGCTGGCGGTGTGTTCCTACTCGGGTATCTCCCCCAATGAGCATGGTGACCTTTGTCGCGGCCGCAGGCAAAGGCCCTGGGCACCGGTTGAGGAATCGCGCGCGAAGCGTCACTCTTGAGGGGACCCCAGTCCCGCGTGAAGGGCTCATACGCATGCGCATCGGTTTCGCCACGGACGCATACCTGCCCTACATCAGCGGCGTGACGCACTACATCAACCTCAACTGCCGCTACCTGGAGCAGCACGGCCACGAGGCCTTCGTCTTCTCGTTCTCGAACCCCAAGATGCCGCCGAACGATCCCGGCCACATCACGTCGCCGGGCCTCAAGGTCCATGGGACGTCCGGCTACCATGTGGGTCCGCGCCTGACTCGCGAGGCGCGGCGCATGATGTCGACGATGGACATCGTCAATGTCGACAACCCGTTCCTCTCGGGGCGGATGGCGCTTG
>JAUSBS010000030.1 GCA_030651905.1 Coriobacteriia bacterium | reverse complement strand
CCACCACGCGCATGATCCCGCAGGGCACGGACGCCATCTCGCCGGCGCCGCATCACGATATCTACTCGATCGAGGACCTGCGCCAGCTCATCTACGCGCTCAAGGAGGCGTCGGGCTACAAGCCGGTCGGCGTCAAGATCGCCTGCGTCCACAACGTGGCGGCTATCGCCTCCGGCGTCGTGCGCGCGGGCGCCGACTACGTCTACCTCGACGGCTTCAAGGGTGGCACGGGCGCCGCGCCGCAGATCATCCGCGACCACATCGGGATCCCTATCGAGCTCGCCATCGCCGCAGTGGACCAACGTCTGCGTGACGAAGGCATCCGCAACCAGGCCTCGGTCGTCGCCGCTGGCTCCATCCGCTCATCGGCGGACATGGCCAAGGCGATCGCGCTGGGTGCCGACGTCGTGGCCATCGGAAGCGCGGCGTTGATCGCGCTCGGGTGCCATGTGTGCCAGAGCTGCCACACCGGCTGCTGCAGCTGGGGCATCACGACGCAGAAGCCGGAGCTCACGCGCCGCCTCGATCCCGAATGGGGAGCCGAGCGGCTCACGAACCTCGTGCACGCGTGGAGCCACGAGCTCCAAGAGATCCTCGGCGCCCTGGGCGTGAACGCGGTCGAGTCGCTGCGCGGCAGTCGGGAGCGGTTGCGCGCGATCGGCCTGGACGCGCAGACGTGCCAGATACTCGGCGTCAAGCCGGCCGGGATGTAGGGGAGAGACGCGATGACCACAGTCACCGACAAGGGCCCGCTCGAGGGCTACCTGCACGTCGCGCCGACCGTCACGGTCGACGGCGACACCGCCCGCATCGACGCGAACGGCGTGTACTACCGCGAGCTCAACGAGGCGATCCGCGGCGCGTTCGCCGACGGTGCGAGGCGCGTCGAGTGCGCCAGCATCAACGGCCAGCGCTACATCGGCACCGGCATCAAGGGCGCCGACCGCACGATCGACGTGACGGGCACCCCGGGCAACGACCTCGCGATGTTCATGGACGGCCCCACGGTGGTCGTGCACGGCAATGCGCAGGACGGCGTGGGCAACACGATGAACGCTGGGACCGTCTACGTGCACGGCGATGCCGGCGACGTACTCGGCTACGGGATGCGGGGCGGCAAGGTCTTCATCCGCGGCGATGTGGGCTATCGCGTCGGCATCCACATGAAGGCGTTCGAAAGCCTCGTGCCGATCATGGTGTGCGGCGGCAAGGCCCGCGACTTCTTCGGCGAGTACATGGCCGGCGGCTTGCTCGTGCTCCTCGGCATGGAGACGCAGTTCGCCGGCCAGCCGCTCGTCGGCGCCTTTTGCGGCACGGGCATGCATGGCGGGACGATCTTCCTGCGCGGCCAGGTCGAGGAGTGGCAGATCGGCAAGGAGTGCGGCATCTTCACCGCCGATGAGGAGGACCTCGCGAAGCTGCGGCCGGTGCTGGAGGAGTGGTGCGAGGCGTTCGGCCACTCCATCGACGAGGTGCTGAGCGTGCCGTTCACGAAGCTCGTACCCGTGTCGCACCGGCCGTACGGCAAGCTCTACGCCCCGATGTAGCCGCGGCCGCCTCCGGAGCGATGGCGCTCCGGGCGCGCGTAACGCGAAAGCTCACGCCTGGTCAGTGACCCCCGTCACACTTCTTCCGACGACCGGAACCGATACTGTACTCTGAGTGACGTGGACGGATAGGGCCAAATGCCGGTACGGTTTTTGCGCTAGACTCCGTCCGGGTCTTCGTGTGCCGCGGCGTCAGTTTTGGCGCGCTTTCCCGTCGGCCACACGCACAAGGTGTCCTCGTTGGGAGTGAGTACTATCGACCTGGGGAGCGGCATGATCAAGCGATCACTGACCGTGTTGGCCATGGCGGCATGTCTTGTCGCCATGACAGTCGGTGTTGCGGTGGCGGCGACGCCACCATACATAGACAACAGTCAGTGCTTCGAGTGTCACGCACCCGCGGGCACCGCTGTGTCCATAGTCGACTTCAACGCCGCCGCATCCGTGAACCGCGCCTCGGCGTGCAAGAAGTGCCACTGGGAGTTCGCCGCCCCGGCCGCTCCGAGCCATCCCTTCCACTACGCCACGTGGAACTGCTCCTCGTGCCACTTCGAGATGGGAACGACCAACTTCTACGCGGTCCCCAAGGTGTACGTGCCCGCTCTCGACGCGTACTTCTTCTCCGCGGAATCGGCGCTGGCCGACAAGGATACGCTCCATGTCATCCACTCCAACCCGAGATGGCCCGCCAGCGTCGTCAAGAACGGCCGGCAGTGCGGCAGCTGCCACGCGGCCGCGAACTGCACGGCCTGTCATGAAAATGCCGTCGACCGCCCGACTCACGAGGATCATACGTGGGATGCGGCGCTAGGCGCCTACTGGCCCGGCACCGGACCGGCCACGACGGTCTTCGGCGCGGGTACCTCGGTCGGCGCGGAGACCGAGCGGACACTGACCACCGGCCTGACCTGCTCCAACGACACGTGCCACGACATCGCATCTGGCGTCTCGCTCCCGATCCTGGTCGAGGACGGCAACGTCGCGGTCAAGTACGTCCCGGCGTGGGGTCGCTCCAGCACCACCGGCTACACGGGCAACACCTACCGCATCTCCAACGCGCTCAACGCCACCGCCGAGTATCGCTTCACCGGGCAGAAGGTCGAGTTCGTGACCGACCGCCATCCGTACCGCGGCAAGGCCGAGATCTCGATCGACGGCGTGGTCAAGACAACGGTCGATCTCTACGCTGCGGTCGCGGAGAAGCAGTACGTGGCGTTCGCTAGCGACGTGCTCGCATCGGGCGACCACACGATCACTGTCAAGGTCACTCGCACGAAGAACCCGCTGTCGCGCGACTACTACGTGGTCGTGGACGCGTTCCGTGTCTTCCCGAAGATAGCCGCGGAGCTGACGCGCTGCACCGTGTGTCACTCGCCGGCTTCTGCCGACTACGGGAGCACGGACCGCAAGCTCGATCATGGCGCGCCGGTCGTGAGCCACGAGCCCGCGTCGAGCACGTCGTGCACCACCGGATCGGGATGCCACACCACGTACACGAACATCGCGACAGGTCACGCTGCCCGGGGCGACTCGTGCAGCACGTGCCATGAGAACCCCGTGCTCACCACCGTCGGACACCTGCCGTACAAGTTCGACGCCGGGATCACCAAGGAATGCCAGACCTGCCACAACGCCACGCTGGGGGATCTCGGCGCCAAGACGGGCAACCCGTTCACCTACACGACTCCGCACGGCACGAAGCACACACTCACGCTCGCAGGCAGCAACTACAGCAACACGACAGTGAGCGGGTGCACGAACGCCGGAGCCGGCTGCCACGGAGCCAGTCAGGTCTCGACCGACATCGTGACCTACCACATCGACAAGACCAGCTGCTACTCGGGCGCGTGCCACAGCAGCGGCAGCAAGGCCGGGCACACGCAGCCCTTCACGTGCCAGGCCTGTCACGACGGCAGCTACACCAACGCCACGAACACGAGCGTGCTGGCACAGGCTGCGCCCGCAGGCCACTACGGCGAGACGACGCACACCGCGGTCGGCATGGGCGGGACGGTCACAGGCTTCGCAGGCGGGCTCACATCCGCTGCCTGCACGAGCTGCCACAGCCCCGTCAACAGCGCCGGCATCGATAACCTGTGGTACCAGCACCAGGCTCTGCCGGGCGCCCTCAACGTCACCTGCTCGGACTGCCACAACAAGAACGTCTACGTGACGCTCGAGATCACCGGCAACTGGACCAACAACACCTGCGCGGACTGCCACAAGGTCGGGGTCCTCGACACGGCGATCCAGCACGGTTCGACGGCGTCACCCTTCACCGGCACGTCGAGCCTGGGCAACTGCGCGCAGAGCGGCTGCCACGCGAGCATGGACCTCCACTACCTGCACCGTGGCAACGGCGCTCCCGACCCGGCGTGCAGTGTGTGCCACAGCTACTCGGCGCAGGCCGCCCACCCCACGCAGACCACCTGCGGCACCGGCAACGCGTGCCACACCGACAAGACGCTGTCCAACCATGGCGTGAAGCACACGCTGACGCTCACCGGCAGCAACTATGCCGACGGATCAGGTCAGGGTGTCGCGACCGGCTGCACGAACTCCGGCGCAGGCTGCCACGGCACCTCCGCCAGCACCAACATCGCCGACTACCACCCGACAAGCGGCTGCACCAGCGGTCCGTGTCACACGAGCGGGGATATCGGCTCGCACAAGGAGCCGTTCGTGTGCGGGGACTGCCATGACGGCACCTACGCCGGAGCACGGGACACCACAGCGCTCGCCGACATCGCACCGGTCGGGCACTACGGCGAGACGACACACACCGCCAGCGCCGGCCTGGGCAACGTCCAGACCCAGGGCGGCAGCGCCGCCGAGACGTGCTCGGTGTGCCACGATCTGAGTCTGAAGGACGCGCACGACGGTATCGAGACGCCGACCAAGGGCACCATCGTCACGTGCGGGGAATGCCACAACTACAACGCAGCCGTGTCGCAAGAGGTCACTGCGACCAGCTGGACGACGAACGCGTGCTCCGACTGCCACAACGCCACCGACATCCCGGTCAGCGTCCAGCACGCGCCCAACGTGCTCACGGTCGTGCCCGCGACGGGTTCGGCCGGCTGCTCCTCGAGTGGGCGCAACTGCCACAACTCGAGCGACCTGCACTTCATCCACCGCAACGAGGCGGCCGGCTGTGATCTGGCCGGGTGCCATGACGCGGCGAACAAGAACATCCGTCCGACGGTCACGACCTGTGGTCAGGCGACCGGTTGCCACCTGAGCAGCGCGTTCACGCCGACCAACCACAACGGTCGCACCGGCGACGAGTCGACCCACACCGCGAGCGCCGCACAGGCCGCCGACACCAGTTTCGCCACGACGAGATGCGACGCCTGTCACGGCATGACGCTCAACGCGGAGCATGTACTGGCGACCACCTACCTGCCGGGCACGGGAACCTCGTGTGAGAAGTGCCACAACCGCGCGGATTCCGACGCGGCGATCGCGGGCACATGGCTGGCGTCGAGGACCGGCAACACCACGGCCTCGTGCGCGACGTGCCACGGTATCGGCACCATCCCGGCGCGCCACGCCGACGCGAGCTCGACGGCGCACTCCAGCCCGACGAGCGCCGGTTGCGGCAACACCGGCACCGGCTGCCACAACAGCAACGACCTGAGCCAGGTCGGCGTGACCAACGTGGTCAACACCAAGATCCACGCCGACTGCCTGACGTGCCACGACAAGGCCGGCGTGGCCACGTGGACGACGCCGGGCCAGGGCAACATGAAGTGGAACCCCACCCTCGACACGTGTGGCGGGTCCGAGTGCCACACGAGCGGCTTCTACAACCCGTCCGCTGGCGCTACCCAGTACCAGCACCGCATCGGTCGGGCCGACGCCGTGACCGGCATCGATACCGACCACCACCTGACCACGGCCGGCATGTCGAGCACGATCACGAGCGGTACCGCCACGGCGGCCTGCTCGGCGTGTCACAGCTCGACGATGGTCGCGAGCCACGCGGGCAAGGCGGCGGCGACCTGCGTCGGCTGCCACAACTCGAGCGGCACGAGCGGCTTGCTCATCCATGCGGATGACGTCGTGAAGTCCGGATGGACGACCAAGACGTGCGCACAGTGCCACGGCACGAGCGGCAACGCGTATCACGACACCTACACTGCGGCGGCCCACACCGGCGACGACGGCGCCAACACCTGCGGCAGCAGGAACTGCCACGGCACCTACAACCTGGTCGCGCTGCACAGCAAGCAGGCCGGCGGTTGCCAGTTCTCGGGTTGCCACGACACCAAGGACGCTCGACCGACGCGCAAGACGTGCGGTTCGGCCGGAGCGGGCACGCCATGCCACGCCACCTACACCAACACGACGGGTCACCGGTCCAACACGATCACCGGCGACGAGTCGACCCACACCGCGAGCGCAGCACAGGCCGCCGACACGACGTACGCCTCGACGAGATGCGACGCCTGTCACGGCATGACGCTCACCGCGGAACACGGACTGTCGACCACCTACCTGCCGGGTACCGGCACCACGTGTGAGGATTGCCACAACCGCGCGGGTTCCGACGCCGCGATCGCGGGTACCTGGGCGGCGTCGAGGACCGGCAACACCACCGCCTCGTGCGCGACGTGCCACGGCGTCACCAGCGGTGGCGACACCATCCCGGCGCGCCATACTGACGCGAGCTCGACGGCTCACACGAAGGACGCGAACGCCGCGGTCGGCTGCGGCGCGAGCGGCGCGGGTTGCCACCCCACCAACGACTACAGCCAGGTCGGCGTGCCGACGACGGCCGCCAACATCCACACCGACTGTCTGACGTGCCACGACAAGGCCGGATCTGCCACCTACCTCGGCAACGGCAGCAACATGAAGTACGGCACGACGCTCATCCTGTGCGGCGCAGCCACAGGGTGCCACCTCAACACCCAGTACACGGCGGCCTCGCACAACGGGTACGGCGGACTCGCCGACGGTGACGACGGGACGCACCACACGGCCAACGCGTTCACGAAGGCGACCTACCCCGAGTCCGGGATCGGCGTCTACTCGGACAGCAAGGAGTGCAACACCTGCCACTCGGACAAGCTGAAGACCTCGCACGCCACCGTGAGCGGCAGCTCCGGCGTCGTGACCTGCATCGAGTGCCACAACGGCACCGGCTCGATCAACGTCACCGCCACCGTCGCGCAGTCCGAGGTCAAGGCGAGCTGGACCACAGACAAGTGCACCGACTGCCACGCGTCGGCCAGGACGCACACGACCTTCAAGACGGGCGCCGGCTACAACGCGAACCACACCGCCACCCAGAACGCCGGCTGCGTGGGCTCCGGGAACGGCTGCCACGGTACGGGACCGACGGGCACTGCGGTCGCGCCCGCGGGTGAGCTGTCGCAGCTGCACCCGAACGACGGCTGCAATGCGTCGAGCGGCACGTCGGGCACCTCCTGCCACGGCGTGAACAAGCCGATGGCCGCGATAGGCAAGACGTGCGGCACGGGCAGCAACTGTCACTCGTCGTTCACGACGACAGCCGGTCATGCGGCCGGCACGATCACGGGCAACGAGTCCACGCACACGGTGACCGCCGCAAGCATGGACGCCGTGGCGGATGCCACGTACACCAACGACGTCCAGTGCAAGAACTGCCACAGCTCGGGCATGCGGACCGCACACACCACCTCCACCGTGACGATGGAGAGCGCCAACACATGGCCGCTCGCCCAGGCCCCGTACTGCACGCAATGCCACAACGCGACAACGCCGGACAATGCCACGCTGGTCATCAAGACGACGACGTGGGACCACACATGTGACTCGTGCCACGTCACCAACGGCAACGGTCGCCACACGCACTACACGGCCACGCTGCACAACTCGGCTCCCGGTAGCGGATGCGCCCAGGGCACATGCCACGGCGGGATCACGAACGTGCGCGCGATCCACGACCGCGTGACCTCCGGTTGCACCGCAACGGGTACCGACGACCAGGGCTGGGCCGGCGGCTGCCATTCGCTCGAGAAGGAGATGCCGGCCACGATGCCGGGCTGCGGCGTGGGGACGGCGGGCAACTGCCACATCAACCACACCGGATCGAACCACGGCGCGTCGTCGGGCGGGGTCAGCTGCTACAACTGCCACTCTGCATACCAGTCCAACATGGAGGACGGCACCGGCACCAAGACGGGCGCCACCCGGACGCTCTCGTTCCACCACGTGCTCGGCAGCGCGACCGCTGAGGGCGACAGCGCCTTCTCGGCGACGACATACCCGGGCCCCGGCACGGACGTCTACTGCCTGAGCTGCCACGTTGACCATGACAAGTTCAACGCTACGAAGGCCGCGAACTTGAGGGCCACGTCGGCCTCGGGTACTGCGTTGGCCTCCAGCAGCGACTTCTCGACCACCTCACCGTACGGGGTGTGCGCCAACTGCCACTCGGTCGAGCGGGCGAGGGACAACGCGAACCAGAAGACCGAGACGACCTCGACCCGCACGCCGGCGATCCTCGGTGCCGAGTACTCGGTTTCCGCGCACCAGTACGTGGTCACGTCGACCTTCGGGGCGGGCAACACATTCAACGCCAACTGCGTGAAGTGTCACAACGATGAGCAGACCGAGGCCTACCAGAACTCCACTTACAAGTTCGGGTTGCACTGGTCGTGGCAGCGCCGCATCTTGGCCGCCATGGGCGTGACCCTGACCGAGCCCCCGCATGAGGAAGACAACTGCTACAAGTGCCACTCGCTCGCGGCGGATGGCTTCAAGGCGAACGACAACCTCGACTGGTACGGCATCGCGGCGATGTCCGCTGCCTCGCAGAACATCTACGACCTGATCCAGTTGGGGGTCGCCGGCACGACAACGTCCACGAACGAGCTGTACTTCCGCCCGACCACGGACGTGAGCCCCGCTGAGCCGATGCCGAACCAGCACTACACAGGGGACACGTTCAACGGGGGTACATGGGTCGGCCGTACGATGGCGCCTGGGGCCTCGAGCGTCGCGAACGAGACGAAGAGTCAGGCCACGAACGTGAACGGCACTGCTCGCTGGAGAATGGTCACCTTCACGTCTCCCGTCGTCGCCACTCCAGTCTCCATCGGTGCCGGCACGTGGACGGTGAATCTCATGGCAGGCGAGAGCAGCACCAGCCAGAACGCCTACATCCGGTACTTCATCTACAAGTGGAATGCCGCCGACACGATCGGCACCTCCGTTGTGCCCGTCGCGACAGGCGCCGCCGAGCTGCCCACGACCGCAGCAGTGCAGACGCTGAACCTAGCCGGTTCCGCTGTGACGCTGGCCGCGGGCGACAAGGTCTCCATCGATCTGGTGCTCGAGACGCGCGCGACCTCGACGAACAGCTACACCGGTTCGTTCGCATGGGGCAGCGGTGCTGCCAGTCGTCTGACGATGCCGACGAGCGTCACGTTCACGTGGTCCACCCCGGCCGCCTTCACCCACAAGGTCGAGAGCTACAACGGTGTGCACCGCCCGTCGCCGACCGACGAGACGCAGGCGCAAATCAGCGCCAACAAGCACGTCGAATGCGCCGACTGCCATGACGTGCACGCGGCGCGGAAGGTCTCGCACACGGGCGGCGGTGCGACGGGCAATGCGATCGGCACGTCCAGCCCGCTGCTGGGCGTGAGCGGTCAGCAGTTTGCGAAGGGCACGAGCACCAACTGGAGTCTGACGGGCTCGAGCTTCACGTGGACCACGGCTGCAACTACCGAGTACGCGATCTGCTTCAAGTGTCACTCGAGCGCCAACTCCAACTACGCGACGTGGGGCGGGGCCGGGGCCGCCTCATGGACCAACCAAGCCCTCGAGTTCAACCCCTCGAACAGGTCGTTCCACCCCGTGGTCGCGGCGCTCGGCTCGGCGGGGTCCGGGTCCTCGGCTCTCCAAGCGGCGGACATGCGGATTGCGGGAACGGCAGCGAACGGACAGGCCTACGGAGGCTGGACCGCTGTCGGCGCGCAGACGATGTACTGCTCAGACTGCCACGCTCAATCGAGCATCGGCTCCCTCGGCCCCCATGGCAGCGCGGTCAAGTGGATGCTGAAGGGTCCGAACCAGGCGTGGCCGTATACGACTGCGGCCGGCAACGGGACGAGTTCCGGAACGTATCGGCAGTACTCGACGAGGGACAATGACCTCGATTCGACGAACGGCCTCTTCTGCAACAACTGCCACGTACTCAATGGCAATGAACACACCCGCAACGCTCACGGTGTGGCATGCGTCAACTGCCACATCCGAGTGCCGCACGGAGGCAAGGTTTCTCGTCTTATGAACTCCGGTCCCCAAGCGAACGTTCCTGCGCGGTATGAAGGTGACGGCAACGGCACGCCCGCCAGCACCAGCATCATAATCACGAGCTTCACGAAGGCTACAGGGACATACAGTTCATCGAACTGCGGGGTGACGGGGTGTAGCAGCCACGGATCAGCCGCCAGCGAGGCGTGGTAGTTCGCCAGGAAGCGGTAGCGTATCGATCCAGGGCCCGGGGGCGACCCCGGGCCCTGTGCGTCGGGTACGATGTTGGTATGTCTCGTAGGGAGGTCTTCACCGTGCGCAGGGTTGCCCGCTACGTACTCGCGCTTGCCGCGGTGCTGGTCCTCGTTGTCGGCTGCACCCCATCGTCCTCGCCCGAGGAACAGGCCATCCGCGCCACCATCACCCGCTACAACACCCTGCTCGCCGACGGCTATCGGGCGCTGAACATGAATGCCATGCGCGAGGTGGCCGACCAGATCCAGGCCGAGACCGAGTACATCCACATGTCGTCGCTGGCAGAGGGCGGCATCCGGCTCGACTCCCAACTCAAGAAGCTTGAGTTCGTCCGCGTGAGCGTCGAGGCCACCTCGGCTCAGGCCGAGACCCGCGAGACGTGGGACTACCGCCAGTATTCGAGGGCCACCGGTGCGCTCGTGCTGGAGCAGAAGGGCCTTGTCTACCACCTCGCATGGGACCTTGCCAGGCAAGACGGCGGCACGTGGCTCGTGACCGACGTGCGTGCGGTCAGCTCCACAACGACCGTCGAGCCGAACGTGGTGGGTACGATCACGCCAGTTCCGCCGACCCAGTAGGATGCGCACCTTCCTCGACAGCCTCTTGCGCCTGCTCCGCTCGCGGCGCCTCGCCGTCGTCCTGATCGCATTCCTCGGGGTCTTCTCGATCGCGGCGACGTTCGTCCCGCGCGGCACCCCCGATGATCCTGCGGTGCGCGCCTGGGCGCTCGCGAACCCGGTTCTGGAGGCGGTCGTCGGCCCCCTCGGCCTCCACCGAGCTTACGCCTCGCCGCTGTTCCTCGCCTTCGCGGCGCTGCTCGCCGTGTGCACGACCGCATGCGCGCTCGAGCGCACCCGCCGCGCGCTCACGCTCGCGCGCGGGATGCGCGAACTCTCGAGCAACCTCGAGGAGCGCCTCCGAGACCGGCCGCAGTCCCGCAACGCGCTTCCGTCGGACATCGATGCGCAGGCGGCGCTCGACGAGACGGCCGCCGGCCTCCAGCGCCTCGGTCTGCGCATCCGCCGCGGCCCGGGTCTCGTCGAGGGCATCTCGGGAGCCTGGGGGGTCTTCGGCAGTCCGGTGTTCCACTGGTCCATCGTGGCACTGATGCTGGTGGCCGCCGCGGGTCAGGCGACGCGGGCCGAAGGGTTCATGGGTCTTCCCGTCGGCGAGCGCGTCGCCGACGTCCGTGCGAACTACCTGCAGATCACCGAAGGCCCGCTCTTCGGCGAGCGTTTCACGGGCGTCGAGTTCCAATCCGAAGACATCGTGCGCAACTTCACCCTCGGCAACGTGGACTACGGGCCGTCGCCGATCGTGATTGCCTTCCGCGACGGGACACAGGTCGCCACCGGTCGCGTCTACCCGAACAGCCCGTTGCGGGTCGGCTCGCTGCTCGTGCACATGGCCGATTTCGGTCCGGCCGCCACACTCGCGCTCGAGTCGGCAGGCGGAGCCGAAGTGGGCCGCCACACGGTCATGCTCGATCGCAGCACAGAGACATCCTCGGGCACCGGGCCGAGGGAGTTCTCTTTCGTGGGCGGGACTGATGTCCTCCCGATCGACGCACGCGTCCAGGTGGTCGTGATCCGTACTCCCGCAGGCGCCACTCCGGCGCCCCAGGTCAGCCGCGCCGTCGTCGAGACCTCGACAGCGGGCTCCGGCGTGTACGGCCCGCCCGTCACGCTCGCGGTCGGCGAGTTCCTGACGCTGCCCGGTGGGGCCAGGCTGCGCCTCGCTGACGTGAAGGACTGGGCGAGGGTCTCGGTGACCAACGACTGGTCGGTCGACCTGCTCTATGTGCTCTTCGGCATCGCCATTGCTGGTCTGTCCGTGGCGGTATTGGTGCCGGCGCGACGCGCCAGTGTGTTGCTGGTCGAGAACACGGTGGGCTGGTCTCTTCACGTCGCTACGTGGCATTCTCGCAGGGACCCGCTTCTGTCGGCCCGGGTCGCGCAGGTCGTGCGCGACGCCGCCGGTGTCCAGGAGGACTCATGACTCTCAGCATCGAGATCGCGTTCGTGTGGGCCGCAGTGTTCATCTACGCCGGCAGCGCGATCCTGTTCGGTATAGGGACCGTGTTCGGCCGCGAGCGCCTACTTGCGATCGGTGTCTGGGCTGCGGCCCTCGGTCTGACGTCTCAAGCGGTGGCCTTCGGCGTGCGATGGGTACGCGTGGGACACGCGCCGTTCCTGGGCTTCTACGAGGTCGTCTCCGCCTACGCCTTCGCGACAGTGGCCGCCACCGTGCTGGTGTCGATGTGGCGGTCCCAGTTGCGCCCCCTGGGCAGTGTATTGATGCCACTGTCGTTGCTGGCGCTGGGCGCTTCCATGCTCGCCGACAAGACCGACGAGGTCGCCGGCGGCATGCTCTCAAGCTGGTGGCTCACGGTCCACGTGTCCTTCGCGAAGCTGTCCTACTCGTCGTTCATCGTCGCCTTCGCGCTGGCGGTCGTGTTCCTGATGCGGGGCAGGCCGTCTCCCGGGCGGCTGTCACAGATCCTGGCCAAGCTGCCCGCACAGGATTCGGTCGATGACTTGTCGTACCGCTTCGCCGCTGTGGGACTCATCTTCCAGAGCGTCATGATCGCCTCCGGCGCAATCTGGGCGAACGAATCATGGGGTCGTTACTGGGGGTGGGACCCCATCGAGACATGGTCGCTCGTCACATGGCTCGTGTACTCCGCGTACCTTCACTGTCGGCTCACGCTCGGGTGGCGGGGCAAGAAGTCAGCATGGTTCCTGGTGGCGGCGCTGCCGGTCATGATCTTTACTCTCCTGGTCGTTCCGATCATCTACAACTCCATCCACGGAGCCTACCTGCGGGGGCTCAGTTCGCCGTTCTAGCGGTCAGTCC